>NZ_JAFEUN010000076.1 GCF_016900895.1 Parashewanella hymeniacidonis | reverse complement strand
TGTTTTGTAGTGAAATTGATGCAAAATCTAAGAAATCTTGCTTTTGGGGTACGGCTCTGAATTTTGCGTAAATCAGATGCTGTACATTTTAACTCTTGAAATGGATTTTTTCAGAACCGACTAAATAACGCTTGTTCCGCTTTGCTATCGTCAAAAAATAATCATTGCTGAAAATATCAACAAAGATCAACAGCCCCTAGTATCTAAACACCTTACATTGACATTTCCCTCACCTCATAGCTGACAACGTTTAATGCTTCCATCTATTTTACAAATTTCTTCCAAGATAATTTTTCCTGCAGTTGGGTTTTCATTGTCAGAAAAGTAATCTGCGATTTCAATTAAATTGGAAATATCCTCATTAGGAAGTTCAATTGTATATTTAACGTGTTCTCCAACTTGAACAGATGAATTTTTATCATCAGACATCGCATGATAGGCAATGATTCTGGGAATTAGATTTTCTGGTGGAGTAACAGTAAACCCAAAACGTGAGGATAGCTTTTTGTAATGTTTCTTTAACATCTTTACACCACTTATTTTAGTCTCATAACTAGGCTCCCAGCCTTTAAATGTTGTTTCGAGAGCGAATTTCATAGAGGGATGTTTAGTCGATTGATGTGATTGTTCAGGAAACTTTTTGATACCTATTGATAAGTTAGGTAAAAACTCAAGACGCTTTTGTATTTCGTTGAAGGGAGCTTGCATGTGTTCGCCTTCATCAGCGATAGTTATAACTACAGGAGCTAATTTTTGAAGTTCTGAATTTTTTAGTTGCTCTATTTTATTGGAAATATAGCCATCATCTAGCGAAGCGCTAAAGGCGTAATATTGTGAAAATGTCTTTGTATTTTTTAGCCAGAAATCTAAAACAAAACGTCCGGAATTTGAGTGACCAGATAAAATACTAAACGGAGCAATTCGATATTTTGAGTTTACAAAAGGTACAACTTCTTCAGAAAGGTAACGCTCAAAAGGAGATGTTTTACCATCAATAGGTTTTAATTCTTTCCCTCGACTCTGAACACCAATAACGATAAATTTTGGTAATTGGTTAGAAATCAAATCAATGGTGGCTAGAG
This sequence comes from Parashewanella hymeniacidonis, assembly GCF_016900895.1. Classification (GTDB taxonomy): domain Bacteria; phylum Pseudomonadota; class Gammaproteobacteria; order Enterobacterales; family Shewanellaceae; genus Parashewanella; species Parashewanella hymeniacidonis. The sequence goes on along the minus strand of NZ_JAFEUN010000076.1, from coordinate 22,564 downwards.
CAGGGAGTATATCCCTTTGTCCATGGAGTAAATAAATCGCTGGGTACCTTTGGTCGCTGCTTTCGTAGCCATGAGGAAGACTTACATATAATTGTCGGTTCTTACTCAGGGCTTTTGAGTCTAGCTTTACTTCTTTTGCAATCACTAAGTCAGCCGCATTAACAATGAAAGCTTGCAAGGTTAGCAAGCCGATTAATAATATCCTTTTCATCACACTCTCCATGTTGGAATATTCAAATAACATAACAGGAAAGCGGTTAAAAATTAAATTGCTCATTTTCTAAAATGAAATTTGAAGAAGTTTCAACTTTGTGGAGAGAGAAAGGGCAATCGTTTTTAATTACCCTTTGAGTTACGCAAGATATCGTATCGTGCACAATAAATTTGAAAGAAATTTAAACAGAAAAGTGATTCTATGCCCGATAACAACATTCAGGCATCAGGTTGTGATTAAATTACCATTTCAGGTACATCACCTTCAACCACTAACTTACCCGCCGTCTTAGATTGAATCTCTTCAATCGAAACACCTGATGCACGTTCAATCAAGTGGAAAGCGCCATCTTTGATTTCTAGTAAAGCTAAGTCAGTGATAACACGTTTAATGCAGCCGTAACCAGTTAAAGGCAACTCACATAAAGGTAACAGTTTAGAGTTACCACGCTTATCAGCATGCGTCATCATCACGATGATGTTGTCAGCGCCGGCAACTAAATCCATTGCGCCGCCCATACCTTTAATGAGCTTACCTGGAACCATCCATGACGCAATTGAACCGTTTACATCGACTTCAAATGCACCCAATACTGTTAGGTCAACATGGCCGCCACGGATCATAGCAAAGCTCTCAGCTGATGAGAAAAACGAAGCACCTTTAACTGCCGTAACGGTTTGCTTGCCTGCGTTGATGAGATCCGCATCGATTGTTTCTTCAGTTGGAAACTCACCCATGCCCAACAATCCGTTTTCAGATTGAAGCATAAGCTCCATGCCCTCTGGTACATAGTTCGCAACTAGAGTCGGGATACCAATACCTAAGTTGACGTAGTAACCATCTTTCAGTTCTTTAGCAACACGTTGTGCCATCTGTTCTCTTAATAATGCCATGGTGTTGCCTCCTTATGCTTGCTCTGATGCTTTGACGGTACGCTGCTCAATACGTTTTTCGAACGTACCTTGGATAACACGATCAACGTAAATGCCTGGCGTGTGGATATGATCAGGATCCAATTCACCCGGTTCTACAATATGCTCAGCTTCAACAACCGTAATTTTACCTGCTGTCGCCATCATAGGGTTGAAGTTTGAGGCTGTTTTACGAAAAACGAGGTTACCCATAGTGTCAGCTTTCCATGCACGAACTAAGGCAAAATCTGAAGTCAATGACGGTTCAAGTACGTAGTGACGACCATCAATTTTACGGGTCTCTTTACCTTCTGCAATCGGCGTTCCATAACCCGTCGCTGTAAAGAAGGCCGGAATGCCTGCACCACCTGCGCGAATTTTTTCAGCGAGTGTTCCTTGAGGCGTAAGAATTACATTGAGTTCGCCAGATAACATTTGTTTTTCAAATGTGGCATTTTCACCTACGTATGAGGCCATCATGGTGGCGATCTGACGTTTTTGAAGTAAAAAGCCTAAACCAAAATCATCAACGCCCGCATTATTCGAAATAGCCGTTAAACCATTGATGTCCATTTTGGTCATTTGAGCGATTAGGCCTTCAGGAATGCCGCACAAACCAAAACCACCAACCATAATCGTCATGTCACTTTTCAGACCATCTAGCGCTTCTTCGTAGCTACTAACTACTTTATTAAGTCCTGCCATAGGGTTTTCCTTTTATTCTTTGGTATTTTTTCTGTAGGGGAGGTTATCCCAATAATGCCTTAGCGACTTTTGAACCGTTTGTTCGTCCTAAAGCCTTACAAATCTTTTGCCCAACATGAGCCAGTTGCTCTAAATCAATATCTGTGTGTAAGCCCATACCATGAAGCATGTAAATTAAATCTTCGGTAGCTAAATTACCTGAGGCGCCTTTAGCATAAGGGCAACCACCTAAGCCTGCTACGGATGAATCAAAGGTGCTAATTCCAGTCTCTAAACACGCTTGAATATTCGCTAGAGCTTGACCATAAGTGTCATGGAAGTGCAGAGCAAGCTTTTCAACGGGCACTGTTTGCGCAACAGCTTCAAGCATCGCTTTTGCCTTTTTCGGGGTGCCTACACCGATGGTGTCGCCTAATGACACTTCATAGCAGCCCATATTGTGCAGTAATTCAGTGACTCGAGTGACTTCTGATATTGCAACCTCACCTTCATAGGGACAGCCAAGTGCACAAGAAACATAGCCACGAACGGGTAAGTTGTGCTCTTTGGCTAATTCCATTACAGGTTTAAAGCGAGCAATGGATTCTTCGATTGAACAATTAATGTTTTTCTGGCTAAACGCTTCCGACGCTGACCCAAAAATAGCAACTTCATCGGCATCCGCAGCAAGTGCTGCTTCAAGACCTTTTAAGTTTGGCGTTAATGCACTGTATTGCACGTCCGGTTTACGTGCAATTTGATCCATTACCGTAGCTGAATCGGCCATTTGTGGCACCCATTTTGGGGATACGAAACTGGCCGCTTCGATACGTCTTACACCAGCATCGGCAAGACCGTTAATCAGTGTTACTTTATCTTGAGTGCTAACGGCTGCTTCATTTTGCAAGCCGTCACGTGCTCCAACCTCAAAAATGCTCACTTGCATATTATTCGGCCTCTTTCATGTCTAAGAGTAATGAACCATCGCTAACCAAATCGCCTGGATGGAAGAAAAACTCAGACACAGTACCCGCAAATGGTGCTTCAATGGTGTATTCCATTTTCATGGCTTCCATGACTAATAAGCCTTGCCCTGCTTCAACTTCGCTGCCTACTTCGACAAGGTGAGTCACAATCGTACCGTTCATTGGTGCTTTGAGTTGATCCGTTCCAGAATCTTCTTGTTCAAGCTCTTGCGCTTTAACCGCTTTAAAGTGGAATTGTTGTGTATCTAAGAAAAGAGTGAAGTTTTCTTCAACTTGAGCAACTTGTATGTTGAATTGGTGATCGCCAAGTTGCACTTTGAGAAGATCGCCGTGAAGATCGCCTGAAACATGAACTTGTTCATCATCAAACTTCACATCAAAGCCAGCTACTGTTTCGCTGATATTGAGTTCAACCAATTGCTGAACATCGTCAAGCAAACGAACTTGATGTTGGTTGGTTTGATTGATTCTAAAGCCAGCTAGGGTATTCCAAGGTGACACGCTATCGTTTTGGTTTGCTAATGCAGCATTAGCAAGTTGTTTACGAAAAAGCACTTGGTATAAGCCTGCAATTGCCAGAACTTTATGATTTTCTGTTGCAGCAACGGCTAATAGTTCATCTCCGTATCGCTCAATGAAATCTGTACTGAAACTCTCGCCTGCAAAAGCAGGGTGCAGAATGATTGAACGCAGGAACGCAATGTTATGCTTAAGACCGACAATTTTGTAATCGTCTAACGCATTGACCATACGCTGCAATGCAAGGTTTCTATCTTCATCCCACACTATTAACTTAGAGATCATTGGGTCGTAGAAGTTTGAAATGACATCAGCTTCACGAATACCAGAATCGATGCGTACGTAATGGTTTTCAGCAGGTTCACGTAAGTAATCGAGTTTACCGCTCGCAGGTAAGAACTCGTTTTGCGGGTCTTCAGCGTAAACTCGAACTTCAAAGGAGTGGCCTTGAATGCGAATCTCATCTTGTTGTAATGGTAGAGTTTGACCTTCTGCTACTTTTAATTGCCATTCAACCAAATCTTGGCCAGTAACAAGTTCAGTAACAGGATGTTCAACTTGAAGACGAGTGTTCATCTCCATAAAGTAAAAACTGTTATCAGTATCAAGCAGAAACTCAACCGTACCTGCGCCGACATAATCAATGGCTTTTGCCGCAGCAACAGCCGCTTCACCCATTTGCTTTCTGAGTTCGTCAGATAAACCTGGTGCAGGTGCTTCCTCAACAACTTTTTGATGTCGACGTTGCACTGAACAATCACGATCAGACAGATAAACACAATTTCCGTGTTTATCAGCAAAAACTTGAACTTCAACATGGCGAGGTTGGCGAAGATAACGCTCCATCAATAATTTGTCATTTCCAAACGACGATGCAGCTTCACGGCGTGCAGAATCAATGGCGCCTTGAAGCTCAGCTTGGCTCTCAACAATGCGCATGCCTTTACCACCTCCGCCGTAAGCTGCTTTAATCAGTTGCGGGTAACCGACTTTGTGCGCTTCCGTTAGCAGTACGTCATTAGACTGGTCATCGCCATGATAACCCGGAACTAACGGTACTTTGGCGGCGGTCATAATCATTTTTGCAGCACTTTTACTGCCCATAGAATCTATAGCGTCAGAGCTTGGGCCTACGAATTCAATACCTGCTTGCTCACACTTATGCGCAAAATCCGCATTTTCAGATAAGAAACCATAACCTGGATGAATCGCTTGAGCACCGCTGAGCTTCGCAACGTTAATAATGGCGTCACCACGTAAATACGATTCAGCTGGGGCACTGCCACCTAAATAAAAAGCTTCATCAGCAGCGGCAACATGGCGAGCGTTAGCATCAGCATCTGAATATACCGCAACTGTTTTTACGCCCATTTTTTTGGCCGTGGCAATAATTCGGCAAGCGATTTCACCACGGTTTGCAATTAATAGCTTATTGAACATTATTATTTCGCTCCTAGCTCAGTGGTGTTTGCTTGTGCCCAATTCGGCTTACGTTTTTCAAAAAAAGCATTTAAACCTTCTTGACCTTCTTCGGATACACGAATGCGTGAAATCAAGTCGCTGGTGTGCGCTAGGGTATCCGAATTAATTTCACCACCTTCAAGATGTGAGATCAGCTTTTTACACCGATCCATACCTTGAGGGCTATTAGCCTGTAGAGCATCAATAATTGGTTGTGATGCAGAGTCTAAATCATCATCAATTTCATGAATAACTTGCAGTTGTAGTGCGGTTTCAGCAGTAAAACGTTCAGCCGTTAGCATGTAGCGGCGTGAAGCTCGGTTACCCATTGCACGAACAACATAAGGACTAATAACCGCTGGAATTAAGCCTAATTTCACTTCACTCAAACAAAAACTGGCACGCGTGTTAGCAATGGCGATATCGCAACAACAAATCAGACCTAAAGCACCACCAAAGGCGGCGCCATTCACTTGAACCAATGTTGGTTTAGGGAATTTATCTAAATCATGCATTAAGCGGGCTAGCTCATTGGCGTCGGTGAGGTTTTGCTCAAAGTCCATCTTAGCTTGCTTGCGCATCCAATTTAAATCGGCACCTGCGCTGAAGTTTTTGCCATTCGCTTTTAGTAGAAGCATTTGGCAATTTTTATCTTGAGCAAATAAGTCGAGTGCTGTAATCAGTTCAGATATCATAACTTCATCAAAGGCATTGTGCTTTTCAGCTCGATCTAAAATCAGTTTGCCGACACCTTTTTCCAAATCACATTGAATGTGCTGGAAGTTTTTTTCAGAATAAACGTTTGTCATCTCAACACTCCCTTACATGCGGAACACACCAAACTTGGTGTCTTCAATTGGTGCATTGAAAGCGGATGAAAGTGCAAGACCAACCACATCGCGAGTTTGTGCTGGGTCGATAATGCCGTCATCCCATAGTCTAGCGCTGGCATGATAAGGGTGACCCGCTTTGTCGTATTGTTCGACGATTGGCGCTTTAAAATCGGCTTCTTCTTGTTCTGTCCACGTTTGGCCTTTACGAGCCATACCGTCTTTTTTCACGGTTGCTAATACACCTGCGGCTTGTTCTCCACCCATTACTGAGATGCGAGCGTTTGGCCACATCCACATCATGGTTGGATCAAATGCACGGCCACACATGCCGTAGTTGCCTGCGCCGTAACTACCGCCAATTAATACGGTGAATTTAGGCACTGTGGCACAAGAAACGGCGGTTACCATTTTAGAGCCATGTTTAGCAATGCCTTCATGTTCGTACTTTTTACCCACCATAAATCCGGTAATATTTTGTAAGAACAAGAGTGGGATTTTTCGTTGGCAGCAAATCTCAATAAAGTGAGCGCCTTTTTGCGCAGATTCTGAGAATAGAATGCCGTTGTTGGCGATGATACCAACGGGATAACCATGAATTCGAGCAAAGCCACAAACGAGAGTAGGGCCATAGTTTGCTTTAAATTCATCAAAGTCAGAGTCATCAACAATACGAGCGATCACTTCTTTCACATCAAAAGGCTTTTTAAGATCAGTACCGACAATCCCGTACAGCTCTTCAATGCTATATTTAGGCGGCTTAACATCGGTAAGAGTGCTTTCGATTTCTTTTTTATGATTTAAGCGAGATACTGACTTTCTAGCTAATTCAAGTGCGTGCTCATCATTTTGTGCCATGTGATCTGCCACACCAGATATCTTAGTGTGAACCTCTGCACCACCGAGTTCCTCTGCAGTCACTTCTTCACCCGTAGCGGCTTTTACCAATGGTGGGCCAGCTAAGAATATGGTGCCTTGCTCTTTTACGATGATTGACTCATCCGCCATAGCGGGTACATACGCACCACCGGCAGTACATAAGCCCATGACCACAGCAATTTGCGGAATGCCTTTCGCTGACATTTTTGCTTGGTTATAAAAGATGCGACCGAAATGGTCACGATCTGGAAATACTTCGTCTTGCAGTGGTAAGAATGCGCCACCTGAGTCAACTAAAGAGATGCATGGAAGGTGGCAACGCTCAGCAATTTCTTGTGCACGAATGTGTTTTTTAACCGTAAGTGGATAATAAGTTCCACCTTTTACTGTTGCATCGTTGGCGATGATCATACATTCAACACCGCTTACTCGACCGATACCTGTAATAATGCCAGCAGCAGGAATGTTGGCATCGTAAACGTCATAAGCGGCAAATTGTGAGAGCTCGATAAATGGAGAACCTGGATCTAATAACTTTTCGATGCGTTCGCGGGGAGCAATTTTTCCACGGGAAAGATGACGTTGCATGGCGACTTCACCACCGCCTTGTTGAATCTTAGCGAGCTCTTGTTGCATATCAGCAACCAAGCCCGCCATATCATTATGTTTCTTTTTAAACTCTTCGGTACGAGTATTGATACGACTATTAATGTGTGTCACTGGCTTAATCCTTCAAAACAGAATCAGGAGCTGAAGAGCTCCTGAGATAAAGATGAGATTATTTTGTTTCGTTAAATAGCTCACGGCCAATGAGCATGCGGCGAATTTCTGAAGTGCCAGCGCCGATTTCGTAAAGCTTCGCATCACGAAGTAGGCGACCTGTTGCGTATTCGTTGATGTAGCCGTTACCACCTAATAGTTGAATTGCATCTAATGCCATTTTCGTTGCCAGTTCAGCACTGTAAAGAATCGCGCCAGCAGCATCTTTTCGAGTGGTTTCCCCACGATCGCAAGACTTTGCAACGGCATAAACGTATGAACGAGCGGCATTCATTTGGGTATACATGTCAGCCAGTTTGCCTTGAATGAGTTGGAATTCACCAATGGATTTACCAAACTGAACTCGGTCATGAACATAAGGAACAACAATATCCATACACGCTTGCATAATGCCTAATGGACCGCCAGCAAGTACAACTCGCTCGTAGTCTAGGCCACTCATCAAGACTTTAACGCCTTCGTTTAGCTTACCAAGAATGTTTTCTTCTGGCACTTCACAGTCTTCGAAAACGAGCTCACAAGTGTTTGAACCACGCATGCCGAGCTTGTCGAGTTTCTGTGCTGTTGAAAACCCTTTGAATGTTTTTTCAACAATGAATGCCGTAATACCGTGAGCACCTTTTTCGATGTCTGTTTTTGCATAGATAACAAAAGTATCAGCATCGGGGCCGTTAGTGATCCACATTTTATTACCGTTCAGAATGTACTTATTGCCATCTTTACGAGCATTAAGCTTCATTGAAACGACATCAGAACCTGCATTAGGCTCACTCATAGCTAATGCACCGATATGTTCACCTGAAATCAATTTAGGCAGATACTTTGCTTTTTGCTCTGCATTACCATTACGGTTAATTTGGTTAACACAAAGGTTTGAATGAGCACCGTAACTCAAGCCGATAGAAGCAGAGGCGCGAGAAATTTCTTCCATTGCGACAACGTGAGCAAGGTAGCCCATGTTGGCACCGCCAAGTTCTTCATCTACCGTTACACCAAGTAATCCCATATCGCCAAATACAGGCCACAGTTCATTAGGAAACTCATTTTCTTGGTCAACTTTTTCAGCTAAAGGCGCGATTTCATTGGTGGCAAACTGCTGTACTGCATCACGCAGCATATCGACGTCTTCGCCAAGTCCGAAATTTAGGCTTGAGTATAATGCGCTCATTTGTAGGGTCCTGTTATTTCAATTTTGTGATTTATTTCAATTTTTAACTGTTATTATTTTTTTGAATTCGACAATGATGCTCTGCACTGTTGTTCAGCTGAATTGAGTTCCATTAACACAACTTTAATGTCATCCATTTGCTGCTGTAGTGCTGCTTTTTTTTCTTCAATCAGTTCGATCATAGTATCCAGTTGACTGGTACTTGATTTATCAGCATCATACATCTCAAACAATCTGCGAGTCTCTGCTAAAGAAAAACCTAAGCGTTTACCTCTAAGGATTAACTTTAGACGTACTTTATCTTTTAAGTTGTAAACTCGAGTTTGACCTCTTCTTTGTGGTTTTAGTAAACCTTGGTCTTCATAAAAGCGAATGCTTCTGGTGGTAATATCAAACTCTTTTGATAAGTCACTAATAGAGTAGCTGCTAGGAGAATTACTGATTACGCTCATCGAATTGCCATTTCAAAAAATCATTTTGTAGCAAGGTACAGGAAGTTTACGTAAAGGTAAAGTTTTGAGAGGGCTGTCGAGAATGTCTCTTATTTTAAAATTAAATTTAGTTAATTTAAGTTGTTGATTTAGTTTAACTATGTTAACAAGTGGCTATTAATTATTAAAATGATACCTATGGCTATTAAACCTCCAGTTACGATTTATCATAAAAGTACTCGAGCTTCGATGTTCGAAGGTTTTGTTAGGCAAGGCATTCAAGCCATCCAGGTTGAAAACAAAACTTATTCAGTAACATTTGATAAAGTCGGGAACGCAATTGGGGGAGATACTGAATACAGTTCTATGTATCCGCGAGCACCACAACTTCAAATTAATACTGATAATCATAAGTCTCCGTCAGTCAAAGAAGTCATTCAATTTATGAATTGCAAGGATATGCATAGAGCATACATTGACGTTCAATCTCGCCGACTTGATGCTGAGAGATGTGACACGGATAAGTACGACGCTTTATGTCTTTCAGGAGGAGGGGTGCGAGGGTTAGCTTTCTCTGGAATCTTTAAGCAACTAGGAAAAGTACGATTAAGCAGAGATATTAAAGAGGTTTCTGGGAGTTCTATTGGGTCATTAGCGGCTTTGACGGTAGTGTTAGACATGGATCCAGATGAAATTTCTGACTTTGTTTATCACTCAATTCCAAAACCCAATGGTAAAAGTATATATAAAACTGTTTACGGGGCTCTAGAGTACAAACTTAAAGAGCACCAAAAAGACATTTATCATTTTTTACGAGGAAAAGGGTACCCGCTACTCAATGCTGAAGGTGAAGTTATTTCAGACCCAGGTACAGTAACAGCTTTACATCAAATGACTTTTAAGCAATTAGACTTACTAAAAACGGGCGTAGAGAAAGGTGAGCTTTATTTAACATCGGATTTAAGGCTAAAGCGCTTAATCGTAGTTGCTACAAACAAGAGGATTGGTAAGGAGGTTGAGCTATCTTTAAGAAACTCTCCAGATTTACCGATTGCAGATGCAATTAGAGCCAGTTGCGGTTATCCAGTTAAAATTGGTTCTAAAAAGATCAGCACTCAATTTATAAAAGACTCTGATATTGAAGTACGTGCAGCAGGAAAAGCACCTTATATTACTCTTGGTGACGGCGGTATTACTAATAACACTCCATACTTATACTTAGAAGAAAAACATAAGCTTGTAATTGCATTTAAGACAGCGCAGGAGCGTACCGAAAGGGACAAATTACTTTTAAGTGAAAAAATTGTTCAAAGCTTTCTGAAAACACCTGTCTATGAATTCGAAAACTTTGATATTAGCATGGCTGAGGCAGAACCATCAGTCGCTTTATTCTTTTTAGATAGTGACGTTGGTGCGACTCAAATTGAGAAAGCGGTGGATAACTTTCATTTGATTGAACTGGACGCAAGAAGGCAGTTTGAGCGTTTCGAGCGTGGAAGGAGAGTGATCAGAGACGTTACAAATGAAGGTAACGAACAACATGACAAACTTCCTCTGATTCGCAGTTTTCCAATTGATGGTGCATCAGCAGTTTCAGAGTCAGAAAGCCTACTTGATAGTTCACAACTTAAACGTCACTCCAATAATACTTTGCGCTTTTCTTCTTTAAATACACAAGAGTTAAGTGATCTAACTACTTCTGACGATGATGAAGGTAATGCTTCAGATTCCGAATGCAATCTGCAAAGTTCGCCTGGAACCGTTGATCTATCGTTTGATGCAACGAAAGGGTCAATGAGTGATCTTAGCGGAAAAGATTTTTTGAGTGAGCAAGCGAGTTCTAGCTCTACTTCCAGAAGCTCTGTAGGCGACAATTGGATATTGAGAGTAGCGGGGGAAGACCGAAGACCTTTAACAAAAAGTCGTACTTATGATGGAATTGCTGAAAAATATGAAAATGCTGCAATTCGAAGAACGAAAAGGCCAAGTTCAGCCACTGGTGAGATAAAAAAGTCTCATTCGTTTTTTTCAATGTTTAGGTTCAAGAAATGAACACAGGGTTAAGCTTTGTTCATCTATTTTACCTTTAGTATTTAATTTTACTAAAATTTCAATTTAATACATTAATCTTTACATCATGACCATTCATCGCGAGCACCCTATATAATCAGCATTCCGAATCCGTTTCATTGCCTTCTGAAGTATCAATCTGTCCAAGCCCCCTTTATTTCGGTTCAAAATGCTTTGCAGACAAATATCACTAAACTATTAAAAGGGACACAGAATTCATCGAATCCAGTAAAATCAAGAAGAGCACCGTTTACTCGTACTTCAATACTAAGCCCAAAGAATGATGATAGGCTTCAAAAAGAATCATTAAACCTAGAAAACTCAGTTGGGTACGTTTTCAAGCGCAGAAAAAAATTATCGGTAGCAAGGCAGAGCTTGCAGCAAGTAGTTAATCTACTTGCAAATGTTCTAACGCAGATAACGGCAATTTTAGCCAGCTTGTGAGCGTAGTGCGATTCACCCAATAGGTGATAATATTAAATCAGGTTATTAATTTACTTTCATGGGCTTAAAACGTCATTTACCGTTCAACTGAGTTTTTTTAGGTTAAAAGATAGATACTCTGATATTAGAGAGCATGATGAAAACAGAGAAGCCTATGAAAAAAAACCGACTGTGACCATGCATATTAGAGCAAAGAAACGGAGTGTGATTGGTTGGTGATGTACTTTTATTTCTATTTGTGAAATTTGTTTCCATTCGTATGCAATAGTCATACGCAGTTTTACTGAGTATAATCCGCCAAATTTGATTTTAATCGCACTAATTTTTGTAACATTATAAAATTAATGTTGATTTTTTGTTGAAAAATTACATCTTGAGCTCTAAATGCTCATGCGGGTTACTACGAATGAACAACCACTCTCCTAAACATGATATCGGGGTTATTGGCCTTGGTGTTATGGGAAAAAATCTTGCCTTAAATATCGCAGATAATGGCTTTACTGTTGCTGCTTTTGATCTTGATGGACAAAAAATAGAACAACTTATCAATCAAGCTCGGGTAGAAGAAGAAACATATAACATTCAACCAACAAACCGAATAAGTGGTTATTCGAATATTAAATCTCTAGTTGAGTCATTAACGCTGCCACGAAAAGTGTTGCTGTCAATCCCTGCTGGTAGACCCGTAGAAATGGTTTGTCAGGCGTTAATTAAAGCAGGGTTAGAAATTACAGATATCGTTGTTGATACGGGTAATAGCTTGTGGACTGATACGGTAGAAAGAGAAAAACAGTATAAAAATAACTTTATGTTTTTCAGCTCTGCTGTTTCTGGTGGAGAAGTTGGAGCTCGATTTGGCCCTTGTTTAATGCCAAGTGGTTCAGAAGACGCGTGGAAACACATAGCACCGATTTGGCAGGCGATAGCGGCCAAAGTTGATGCAAAGACAGGTTTACCAATAGAAAGAACTCAACCAGGCCAAACCATAAAAGAAGGTGAGTCATGCGCAGCTTATATTGGTGAAGCTGGAGCAGGCCATTATGTAAAAATGGTGCATAATGGTATTGAGTATGCTGACATGCAACTGATTTGTGAGGCTTACCATATATTGTCGACTGGTATTGGCTTCTCGGCATCAGAAATAGGTGAAATATTCGGCGAATGGAATCAAGGTAAACTGAACAGTTACTTGATGGAAATTACTGCCGATATTCTAAAACAAAAAGACTTAAAGACTGAAAAGCCATTAGTTGAAATGATTTTAGATAGAGCTGGTCAAAAAGGCACGGGGTTATGGACGGCAGTAAGCAGTTTACAAATAGGTGCACCAGCACCAACGATCGCCGAGGCCGTGTTTGCTCGTGCAATCAGTAACCAGAAGGCTATACGAATTAGATTAAACCAATCTACAGAACGAGTGGCACAATCTAGAATATCTGAATCTGAAAAATTACACATCATCTCAGATATTCAAAATGCACTGTATTGTGCGAAAGTATGTAGCTACGCTCAAGGCTTTCAGTTGATGGCTGCGATGGCAAAAGAACAAAACTGGCATTTGGATTTTGCTAACATTGCTAAAATTTGGCGTGCAGGCTGTATTATCCGTGCATCTTTCTTGCAGCAAATTACTCAAACTTTTGAGCAGCAAGCGGGTATTGAACATTTATTATTGTCTGAAACGTTCTTAGATGAGTTATCTAATGCTCAACACTCATGGCGTAAAACGGTGAGCTTTGCAGTGCTGAATGCTATTCCTACTCCTTGTATCAGCTCAGCATTAAATTACTTCGATGCATTTTCTACTGAAACATTACCTGCCAATCTGCTTCAAGCGCAAAGGGATTACTTCGGGGCTCATACATACGAGCGAGTTGACGCTAAAAAGGGTGAAAAGTTTCACACCGAATGGAGCTCAACAACTCGAAGTGAAATAAAGCTTTAATTACTCTCCTCAAATCAAGTCTTTGGCATTTGCTGAAGACTTGATATCTACATCAACACATCTTCCCCAATATCATAATCGGTATAAAAAGCAGGCCGGAAAATTCTTTCATATACTTCTCTGTACCCGAGGCTGTATTTTCGAAGGACTTCATAATGAAAAAAGCGTGTGTTATTGGGGCAGGTCTCTCGGGTTTATGTTCGATTAAAGAGTTAAAAAAAGTTGGCATTGATGTGACTTGTTTCGAAAAAGGCCACTATTTCGGATGTGGTTTGTCAAAACGAAATGATTCGGGCACCACTTACGAATCGTTAATGTTAGTAAAAAGTGGCACAGGCAAAAGAAGCAAAACTTAAGAGAAAAAAAGAATGAGGCTTATTGACTCTCAATAAAAAGCTTCGTTTATTGGTTAAATTACTCAGTATACGCTTTCATTAGAAAATACCGATCATGATCCTCTGTTACACCAGGGATTTTGCCGATAATCTCAAAGCCTAATTTTTGATAAAATGCTGGGGCTTGAATGGATAGCGTATCAACTTGAGCAGTAATGCATCCTCTTTTTTTTGCCTCAACTTCTGCTTGCTCCATTACTTCACGACCAAACCCTTTGCCACGATGAGACTCGTCAGCCCAAAGCACTTCAACAAGAAACTGTTTATATATGGTTCTTCCCGAAACACCCGCAACGATTTTCCCTTCGTTATTTTTTAAAGTGACGGAAAGCGGGCTCGATTTTTCTGTACCTAGCTTTTGAAAATTGTATTTACGTACACCATCAACAAGATCGGAAAAAAGAGATTTATCTTCCTCGTGTTTAATTTCCATTACCATATCCATATTCAATCCCTAACTAAAATTCGTATCCGATTTGAAGGTTGTTATTAACTTGATTGCGTAAATCAGGTTTTGCTCAGTTAATGCCAAAAGAGGCTGTTCCTTCAGCTAAAGAAAACCCTGAAATAGAACTCGTGGAAGTGAGTCAACAAGGTTTAACACGATTTCAAAATAATTTCTTTTGATCAGTCTATACCCATGATACCTGAAGATGCTCGATTTCAGCGAGAATGCACAGCTTGTTAATCAAGGCAACAGTGTGCGGCAATAGTGAGCTATTGTTAGCACTGGCAACACAGAGTAACACGCTGTGCAACTCGCACTGCGTGGACTTCTCAGCGACAATTCTTCTTTGTTACATTAGCTCGAAAGAATCCCGATATTCCCTCGCTAATGCGCCTCAAAGAATTGGCGCTGAGAAAGTCCTGAAACATGCATCTTCAGGTATCATAATGGTATATAAAAAAGTTAGTACAAGTAACTTAAACTAAAACATACGCTTGTTAGCAGAGTGAGCTTGCTGGTGGATTCTAGAATACTGTTAAACTCTTTACCAGATGCATTTTCGAAGCGCTTACTGATGATTTGGGCATAAAAGACCCAGATGCCTGTAAATAGAACGGGAAATCCTTTCCATAATCCTAAGAAATAACTAAAAAATAGTAAAGCATAAGCACCGAGTATCATGGCTCGGTACATTGGAGAACACATTTCTTTAGTGAGTTTAACAGCAAGAGTATGTTTACCTGCTTTAATATCAGTTTTAATATCTCGAGTGTTATTAGTGAACATAATGGCGGCGTTTAATAACCCAAATATGGCCCCCATAACCCAAGATTGCATTGAGGTGTCTTGAGTCTGTAAATAATAACTACCTACTACTGCGATAGGCCCAAAAAACGCGAAAACAGTTACTTCTCCTAAGGCAAAGTTAGCCAGCGGATATTTTCCTCCACTGTAGAGCAGGGCGCAAATAATCGATAGTAGCCCTAAAATCAAAATCCAAATATCGCTATGTGTGACTAATATTAGTCCTGAAATAATCGCTAATGATATTGAGGTGATTATGCCTAATTTCATTTTTGTAGGTGAGATAAGACCTGACTGGCATGCTCGCAAAGGACCTAATCGTTCGTTGGTATCAACCTGATGTTTATGGTCGAAATAATCATTTGCAAAATTTACTGTAATTTGTAAACAAAGTGCACAAATGAAACTACTAATGGCGATGAGCCAGCTATATTCACTTGAATGGAAAGCTAAAGCATTTCCAACTAAAACGGGACTGAATGAGGCGATAAGGGTTTTAGGGCGAATGGCGATGATCCAAGGATTCATTGAAACAACTGGTTAATTTTAAATGTGCGTTATTGTACTGTTTCTCTTTAAGGTTGTAACGTTAATGATCATTGCGATTAATGGTTATTTGGTTCAAGATACTAGTACTTACCTTTAACTTTATTGGTTTATGTCAAAAGCATTAACAAATTTATTATCGATCTTATCTTTAGAAAAGCTGGAAGAAGGTTTTTTTAGAGCGCAAAGTCAGGATTTAGGTTTTGGGCATCTATTTGGTGGCCAAGTTTTAGGACAAGCGTTGAACTCCGCCAAGCAAACAGTTCCCGAGGGGAGATTGGTTCATTCCTTTCACAGTTACTTTTTAAGAGCTGGGGATCAGAAACTTCCTATTATTTACGATGTCGAAAACATGCGAGACGGTGGTAGTTTCAGTGCTCGCAGGGTAAAAGCAATTCAAAATGGTAAACCGATTTTCTATATGACATGCTCATTTCAGGGGATGGAAGACGGCTTTAATCATCAGAATGAAATGCCAAAGGTCAAAGGGCCTGAAGGGTTACTCAATCAAACTGAGTTAGCGAAAACGCTTGTAGATGTACTGCCTGAGTCAACGTATAAAAAATGGACGGCAGAATCTCCCATTGAAATGCGCTATGTTGACCCTCAAAACCCTTTAAAGCCTGAGCCTACAGATGCGAAACGATATATTTGGTTAAGAGCGAATGGTGAAATGCCAGATGATCCTAAAGCTCATCGTTATTTATTAGCTTATGCATCAGATTTTAATTTTTTACTTACAGCAGCTCAGCCTCATGGCGTTTCTTTTCTAACACCCGGGACAAAGTTTGCAACCATAGATCATTCAATGTGGTTTCATCGACCATTTGATTTAAATGAATGGCTACTATTTAGTATCGAAAGCCCTAGCGCAGGTAATGGACGTGGTTTCGTTAGAGGTGAATTTTTTAATACCAAAGGAGAGTTAGTTGCTTCAGCAACCCAAGAAGGGTTGTTTAGAATGTCGACTAAAAAATAAGATTATGAAAAAGTTTTTTTTAATGTGTTGTGCTTTGTTTCTTACGGCCTGTGTGACAGTTGAACCGCCAAAACCTGTAGAAGTAAGTGGTGCTGCAGGTTATCGGGAAAAAATAGCATTACCAATGGGAAGCTCGATGACCATAGCAGTTATAGATCTTGATACGCCAGGTGCGATTATTGCACAAAAGAACTTTAATGTTGCAGTAACCCCTGTTCCATTTAAGTTTATTCTTCCGGCTAAAAGCGTCAAAGATGATGTGAACTACGGTGTCGTTGCGTTAATTAAAAATGGCAATAAAGTGCTATTCCAGACTTATGATAGATACCCAGTGATTAACAACGGAAAAAATACCGTTGAAGTCATTATGAAAATGGTTAAATAACTCTTAATGGAGAGGAAAGTCTTCCTCTCCATCTCCAAACTGTATATACCCATATATGATACCTGAAGATGCTCGATTTCAGCGAGAATGCTCAACTTGTTAATCAAGGCGACAGTGTGCGGCAATAGTGAGCTATTGTTAGCACTGGCAACGAAGAGTAACAAGCTTTGCAACTCGAACTGCGTGGACTTCTCAGCGCCAATTCTTCTTTGTTACATTAGCTCGAAAGAATCCCGATATTCCTTCGCTAATGCGCCTCAAAGAATTGGCGCTGAAAAAGTCCTGAAACATGCATCTTCAAGTATCATGGGTATATTTGTAAATCACCTGCTCTAAATAATCATTATTTATTATCATTTTGTGAGTAATGTGATGGGTTCTTATCTTTAATTCTTAAGCTTGTGATATATAATGTCGCACGTATTCGAGCAATACACGTTTGAACATTAATACTACTGACCGAATTTTCCTTATTTTTAAAGGATTCTAAAAACTGCGCAAACAAAACGCGCGCATGAAGGAAAGGTTGAACGTTAGTTTGTTGTTATAAAAATAATTACTCTGAGAGCAAATTAACTTTTATGTTATCTATTAAGCGCTTTATTATTTTTCTTGTACTTTCCGTGGCCGGTTTGATTTGGTTTTATGCCGATCAGTGGTATCGAAGTTACTTATTTGAGCGCTATTATAATTCCACCGAATACTCTGTTAATGAATATCAAGCAAAGCTCAGCGCTGTCATTAATCAACGTCTAAAGTTAGTATCTAGTCTTGCACACTTTGTTGAAAGTGAGTTGCAAAGCGACCCCACGTATAGTGATTCGAGTCGACAGCATATCGACAGTTTTATGTCAGCGCTTTATCACGCCAATGAAGGGTTAAGAGCGTTTACCATTGCCCCAAACTTTATTGTTAATCAAGTTTACCCCGTTACCAGCAATGAATCTGCTATAGGTCATAACTTAAAAGATCCAAGCACGCCTTTTATCTATGACGCTGTTGATCTTGCTGTTACAGAAAATATCGTCACGCACTCTCAACCTTATGAGCTGGTTCAGGGTGGGTTGGGGTTAGTTGCTCGGTTACCTGTTTTTAGAGATGATCAAGTGTGGGGAGTTGTTTCAGTTGTCTTAGATATAGTTACGACACTAGAAAATGCGGGTGTCATTGGGCCGAGTTCGGAGTTTGATTTTGCATTTAGGAGTGACAACGGTAATGTTTTTTTTGGTGACCCAACTATTTTCGATACAAGTTCCTTAATTCGCAAAATAAAGCTACCTTCTGGGTACTGGGAAATAGCGGCTCAACCAAGAAATACTGAGAGTGGAATTGAGTGGCAGGCGAATCTGTTTGGGATTTTTCTAGCGGCGTTAATTTTACTTATTTTAGGTGCCTTGTATTCATTTTACCAGCACGTCTATCTTGCTGAACGGTCTTACCGTGAGCAAGAAAATGAACTTGCAGATTCAAAAGGGCTGATCAGTGGAGTTGTTGGAAGTAAATTAAGACAAACTAGGCCCACCTTTATCACACCTGCAATTGCAACGATTGCCATTCTATTGGCTTGTATTGCCTTTTTTTATTTTATTCAAACTCAAAATAAACAACAAGATTCTCAAGAGTTAACATCAAACCTTGAAGTTGTCGTCAATGAGATTGGTAGCCAAATTAATGCGAACCGAGATTATCTTGAAATTTTAGCTGAGGAACTGGGCTCAGGAACTCTGTCGATCAATTCATTTGAACAAAAAGCTGCTCGGTATGTAAAAGATCACCCCGGAATCATAAATATCACATTTGCAGATGAGTCTTTTACTATTCGTAATACCGCTCCATATGAACAAAATAAACAAGTCATTGGATTAAAATTATCATTAGCTGAGCCTGAAAGAGCCTCTCGTCTTGCCAAAGAACTGAAAATGACGGTATTTACTAAGCCTTTTGTGGTGATTCAAGGTAAACCGGCGTTTGAATTTTATGTACCTGTTTATCGTGGAGACAAGTTTTTAGGCACTTTAGGTGCGGTTTATTCGATTCCGAATCTAGCGGAAGAAATGATTCTTTCTAATTTAAGCTCAAGATACAACATTAGCTTTTTAAATGAACGAAGAAAGCCAATCTATACGTTGAGCGATATTGAACATTCAATGCGTTTAGCACACAGTGTTCCCTTTCCTTATCTTAACCAGAGTTTATGGCTTAAATTTTCGGTAAAGCAATCGCACTTCAGTAACGGTATGCAGCTTATTCTGCTGGTTATTTTGTTGTTCATAAGTGGAATCGTATTCAGTTTTTGGTTGCAATTTAAAGAAAGTGCACGTGTGTGGCAGACAGGGAAATCTCTTCTTGAGTCACAACAGCACTTTCATTCAATTGCTCATTCAGCGCCCATTGCCGTCGTCATTACCCAACCAGAATCCGGCAAAATACTCTATGCAAACTTAAGGGCGGAAGAACTTTTATCTTCTTTAGGTAAAGCCGTTGTGGGGCAGAATATTCGTGATTTTTATGCGAATCCTGATGACAGAAAACTGTTTATTGATCTCATGATTCATAAACAAAGAGTGGACGGCTTTGAACTGAAAATAAAAACAGAAAGTGGTAGGTACGTTTGGGGATCTCTGTCCTCTAAAATGGTGGATTACGCTGAAGGAAAAGCATTAATTACTTCGGTAACGGATTTAACCCAGCAAAGAACATATCAAGATCAACTCTATAAGAAAGCAAACTTTGATGAACTTACCGGTCTGCCCAATCGCGGAATGGCATTTGAGCGCTTAACAAGTGCAATTAATATCGCAAAGCAAAATCAAGACAAAGTAGTATTAATGCTACTGGATTTAGACGATTTCAAAAAAGTAAATGACAGCTTTGGCCATAATGCGGGCGATAAATTACTTAAACAAATTTCAAAACGCATTCGTGGCGTTATTTCTGAATACGATACCATTGGGCGGCTTGGGGGAGATGAATTTGTCATCATACTTACAGCGCCTGATTCAGTAAAAAATGCAGAACAAATTGCCCATGAAGTCATTGACCTTTGCTCTCGTCCTGTCTTAATTCAACACTACGAAGTTGTAGTTGGTTGCAGTATCGGTTTAGCTTGTTTCCCGCAAGATGGTAATGATTACGAGACTCTCACTAAAAATGCTGATGCTGCGATGTACGAAAGTAAAGTCAATGGCCGCAATGCATTATGCTTCTACTCGAACAAAATGAGTCAAGACATTCAACAACGCTTGCTTATGGAAAATGAGCTTAGACAAGCACTTAAACGTGATGAACTTTATATTGTTTACCAGCCTATCATTGATGGTGATACTGGTCGTGTTATTGCGGCTGAGGCATTAATGAGATGGCAAAACGATCGCTTAGGTAATGTTTCTCCAGAGCAATTTATTCCTTTGGCTGAATCTTTAGGATTGATCAGTACGTTTGGTGAATGGCTGTTAGATCAGGCTTGTCATCAAGTTAAGAGATGGCAAGAAATTGAAAATGGTCCTGAATACGTTTCGGTAAACGTATCAAGCCGTCAACTTCGTAATGATGTAATTATTGAAGACGTAAAACTCGCACTGACATTACATCAGTTGCCAGCTTCAGTGCTAGAGTTAGAGCTAACGGAATCTGCTCTTATTGAACATACAGAAGAAAACGAGCGAATTTTTGACACACTTCACCAAATGGGCGTGCGACTTGCTGTAGATGACTTTGGAACAGGTTACTCATCATTAAATTATCTGAGACGTTTTTCATTTGATACACTTAAAATCGATCGTTCGTTTATCGGTGATATCCCAGATAAAAAAGATGCGATTGAACTTGTTCAGGCTATTCATTCAATGGCGACAAGCATGGGTATGAAAATTGTTGCAGAAGGTGTAGAAAACAGAGAACAACTCAGCTTCTTACAAGAGCTAGGTTGTGATGCTATCCAAGGTTATTACATTTCTAAGCCTTTGAGCAAGCAAGACATAATATCGTTTTGTAGTAAGAAACAGCAGCAAGTAATCACTATCATTGAAAGCGTTAAAAAGGAAGAAGGCAGCCTAATTTGATTGAAAAGCATCAGCAGCAATTATTCTCGTGGCTTCTCGAAGATAATCAAAGAATGCAAGTCCTCAAAACAGTCGAGACTGTTGCTGATGAATTTAAACTTGGTGATTGCTGGATTGCAGCGGGTTTTGTAAGAAACTTAATCTGGGATAAATTACACGGTTATGATTCTAATGCTTTAAACGATATTGATGTTATTCACTTTTCAAAAGGTGAAGACACGAGTTTTGACTTGGCTCTGCAATCTAAATTAACACTCATTCAACCATACTTACCTTGGTCAGTAAAAAACCAATCTTTAATGCATACACGAAACGGTGACGCTCCTTATATATCCTGTTCGCACTCAATGACTTTTTGGCCTGAAATTGAAACGGCTGTAGCAGTGAGATTGTTGAGTGGTGAACTACAAATAAATTCACCTTTTGGTCTGGAAAGCTTGTTTTTACTCAACCTTACTCACAACCACAAACGTCCTCGCACATTGTTCAATCAAAGATGTGAGCAGAAAGAATGGCTAACCATATACCCTAAATTGAAGGTTTTAAGTTAATACATTCAATCCAACCTTTTTGTTGTCAATTTAATCGCACAGATGTCTTTTTGACTTTAAAAACATGATCTAAATCATGTAAACGATGGTTCTTAATAATGCTAAATCAAGCATTTGACTTGGATCAATATTACATGCCGATGAGTCTGGCAAATTAGCACCTAAATGTGATGGAAGTTAAAAATATACTAATTCATTTTAATGAATATGGAGTTAAATGATGAACAAACGTTTCGCTAAAGGTCTAGTTGCAGCAGCACTTCTTTCTGCAGGTTTTGCAGCTCAAGCACATCAAGCTGGTGACATTATTGTTCGAGCTGGTGTGGCTACTGTTGCACCAAATGAATCGAGTCAAGATGTAGCTGGTCTAGGTGAGTTCGGTGTGAGTAGCAATACTCAGCTTGGTTTGAACTTTGGTTACATGATAACAGACAACTTTGGTGTTGAACTACTTGCCGCCACTCCATTTTCTCACGACGTTTCACTAAAAGGCGTTGGTAAAATTGCTGAAACTAAGCATTTACCACCAACCTTAGTTGCCCAGTACTACTTTGGTAATTCAAATTCTAAATTCCGCCCATACATTGGCGCAGGTGTAAACTTTACAAATTTCTTTGATAACCATTTCACAAAGAACGACGCAGCTGCACCGTTAGGGCTAAACAACCTGAGCATTGAAAACTCTTGGGGATTAGCGGCTCAAATTGGCGCAGATTATCAAGTGAATAAGAAGTGGCTGGTTAATGCTTCAGTTTGGTATGCAGATATTGGAACTGATGTTAAGTTTAATTCTACAGCGTTGAATGCTGATGTGAAAATCAAAACAGACATCAACCCATGGGTATACATGGTATCGGTTGGTTATACGTTCTAAGTTAGTTTTAAATAGCATCAATGAGCGCTACTTTAATGTAGCGTTTTTTTTGTTTGCCCAGCGAAGCTGGCAAACACGACAGGTTGAAAGAAACCTGTATCGCCCCGACTGAGGGGAAGATAATCCGAATGGCAAGGGCGTTGTTGGCTAACGGCAGGGTCTGAAGGAAGCCATAGGAAGTTAGAGGAACACAGCGAAA
>NZ_JAFEUN010000075.1 GCF_016900895.1 Parashewanella hymeniacidonis | reverse complement strand
TGTTTTGTTCAGAATCGCCATTTTATTTTGATAGTTGTCGTGGTTGACTTATTATCTCAAAAATAAAGCTTTTCTCCTCAGATTTTTCTTCTTAATTTGTTACCCATGTTTGATGGGTTCCAATATTTTGATAAACACCGCCTTGAGTTAAAACGACCTGAGACTGACTGAGCCTAAACAGTATAAACAGAACAAATAAGACTGATAATCCTAATATCGTTAACCCTGAAATTTTTGCTGCCTTTCTTAACATCCAATATCCTTATCATATTTTATTTATTGTTAGCTTTTTCAATTCGCTCTTCACTACTAGGGTGGCTATTTAAATATTCCAGCCAATGATTTAACCCTTTAGCACTTTTATCGAGTTTTTCACCATGAGCTTGCTCTAATAACTTAATCGCTTCACCGAACGCAGAGGGCGATATGCCCAGTTGTTTCAGTTGCTGGTGGGAATACTCATCGGCCTCACGTTCCATATCTCTTGAGAATGAGGCTTGCAGTAAACTACTGCCCGCTCCGATGATCATTTCTCCTGCACCTTCGATATCTCCCAGCATTAAGGCGAACAGCATGGTAATCGCTGTGCTGCGTGCTAACTGCTTCATACCATGTTGATGTTCTACATGACCAATTTCGTGAAGTAACACGGCTTTTAATGCATTCGGGTGAGGCTTCATGAGTTCGACAATGTCATCGGTCACAATCACGCTGCCATCAGGTAGAGCAAACGCATTGGCTCCGATATCGGCATCTCGAAAGTATAAATGGAGTTTCTGATTCGGAAGCTGCAATTGCACGATCATTTGTTGCCACTGATTGCGTAATTCATCTTGCTGCTCTTGTTTCAGCTTGGATGGTTCAAGCATGGTTTCATCCAGCACCGCTAGCGTTTGCTTACCGGTTTGTTGAGCCACAAAATCGGGCAATAAAGGAACGCTAGCATCAGCAGCGGCAGGCAATACTTTGGTGACCATTATCCATAGGAAGAAAGGAACAAATAGACTCGCACCAATAACAAACGTCCAATGGGTTTCTAACCAAGAAGCTAAGGTTTTTTTGGACGTAAGCTGCGGCCATTTAAAACTGGCATCATCAGGGGTAAATAAACTGCCATCATTAAATTCTAAATCTATCGACAAGCTTGGAATGACGGTACCAACCTCATAGTCAGAAGCAAAATATTGATGGATAAGTTCGCCTGATTCACGCGAAAAGAGGCTGATGCTGTGATCATTTTTTAATACCGCTCGGACGCAGATAAACTGCGCCGAACCCGATAAATGGTAGTCACCAATAATTTCTATCATTATGATGTCGTCTTATGTGAATGATAGATCAGCATCAAATAGACCCGCCGCTTCTTCACCAAAGGCTGCATCTTTGCCATCGACAGTATTGACCAGCTTATCGGCGTCTTCGGTCAATTCAACAGACAAATGTGAGGCAATAAAGCGATTCTTGCGCACAACGGTAATGGGATAAGCTAAACCAAAGCTCGCAATCAGCATTAAACTGTTGGTGATAGACAGAAATATATAGTCGACAACTTTCATATCCGTACTGAAGGTCGCAATACTCTCAATTTCTAATGAATCGGTAATGTGTTTTAGGATCATGGCTCGGTAAATGGCAAACGCAACAAAGTAGAGTGCAAACATCACGGCATAAAGCCCAAAGATAGCCATGATGGCCGCAGTGCCAATTTCTTCTGATTCACCTAAGCCGACCATTTGAAATGCCGCTACACCGCCGACAACCGCAATCGCAATTATCGCTATGATGACAAAAGCTAATGCCGTTAGCGCTGCAACGAAATACTGCCCAACATCGGTTTTAAGGTTAAACTTTTTGCCGCCGTAGGTAATGTTGTCAAAGATGAATTTATCCATACGTTGAAATACCCAAGGCAAAATGAGGTACAGGGTAAATACAGACAAAATAGGCAGTACAATAAAGTTAACCACGACATCTCCGATTTTGCCTTCGAACGAAAATCGAATGTTGCGATATGCTGTCATTCGCATTGAAAACTTTAACCCTTGAACGATTAACCACGGTGTTGCACAAAGCAAAAGCAATGTCAGTAACACGCTGAATAAAGGGTTAACGGTAGATAAAAACGAAAACAGCAGAAAAACGATGACGGCCAATATCCGTCCTTTCAAAATCTGTAAAGGCGTTGCTAAGTATTTAAAACTGTGTCCTTCCAATTTGGTATGGCCATGAAGGTATTGATTGGTTCTTACTTTTGCCCATGCACTGTAAATGCCTAACGTGAGTATCGTCAGTAGAATATTTACAATCCAGATCTTGAAAAACTCGCCAGATTTTCCTGTGAATTCAGCCTTTGCGAGTCGAGTTGATGATGTAGTCGCAGTATTTTCTTGCATAACTTTTCCTTGTTATTTTAAGTGTTATTTTGTTGAAGCGCTTTAATTCGAGGTTCGAATGTTTTAGAAACGGGAACTTGCATGCGGTTTGAGAGTGTAATTGAGTACTTTCTGCCATCTTTGCTGATTTCGCTAATGGCGTCTTTAGCCACCCACCATGAACGATGAGTTTGAAATCCTGAGTAGGCTGATAAACGTTCTAAGGCATCTTTAAATCTCATGAGTAATAAATGCTGGCCTTGGTGGGTATGGACTTTTAAGTAATGATCGTCCATTTCAAGACAAAGCAGTTGTCCTTGCTTATCTTCAGGCAACAACATTAAGAAATCGGTCAGCTGTTGGTTTGCAATCGTTTTTTCGACATTCTTTGAAGTCGTCTGCTGTTCGAAATCAATCAATTGTTGTCGCTGCTGAATATAACGATTCTTGGCAATCGATAATAGTGTCAAAGCGGTAGCAATAACTAAGACTTGAGGAAAAGCATAGATGACAACATCAAAATAATTGAATGAAAGTGACAAGGTGGCAATATTCCAAAGCGGGAGAAGCAAGGCGAATATCAATGAACTGAAGAGCAACATAATAGCTTGTCTAAGCCATGCTGGTTTAATGGCACCTGTTAGGTACTCATCTCCAACATTATGGAGTGGGCTGAATATCCAGTAAACCAGTAAGCAGGTGACAGACCAATAAGGTATGGTGATCAACAAGCTATACTGGTGCATACCAAAAGGGGCAAGAAAACCAATAAAGATGCCAATAACGACCATCAGCAAAGAGGTTCTTAATCGCTCTGACTTTAACAAAATAGTTTGAACGTTCATTTCACGATTCGTTAACTGAACACCACCACTCTAAGTCCGTATTTTGCGAAGAAATCGGTGCGGTTCACGTAAATTCCATTTTAAAAATAATCACTTGATTCTACCGTTTATTTAGCACGAGGCAATCTAATGGAGAAGAAAGATGAGATCTATACCTAAGAAAATTACTTTACCTTTAGCGATAAGCAAACTACTGATGACCGTTGCAATAGTGTCATGTTCAACCGTCAGTTCTGTCAATGCAGGAGACGTCGACTTTACCATAAACGGAATTAAACAAAGTGATGGCGCCATTTATGTGGCGTTATTTAAAGGCGAAGAGAATTACCGCAATAATTTACCTTACCGAGTTCAACAAGTTAATCCATCAACACACGCTGCGGATATTTCATTCAGTCGGTTACCTGAAGGTGAATATGTCATTCGTTATTTTCATGATCAGAATAGCAATCAAAAAATGGATATGAATTTGTTTGGGATGCCGACAGAAGGATTTGGCTACTCTAACAATGCTCAGCCCGATATGGGGCCAGCGAAATATCAACAGATGGCATTCCAAGTATTAAGCAGTGGCACAGTGCACAATCAAAGCCAAGTCATTTATCCATAGGGAGTTGGTGAGATGGAACGTCGTCAATTATTAAAAATGGCCCCAGCAGTTGGAGCAGGACTCATTGCCGCAAAACCAGCGTTTGCGGTGATGGCTGAATTATCGAATATAAGACAACAATCGGTATCTGAGTCATTTGCACAAGCAAAGAGGTTGCATCCAGAGCTGATCGGGTTTGAAAATGTGAACGATGATTTTGAACGCAAGAAACTGAAAGTAGAGGGGCAAATTCCTAAAGATCTACAAGGACACTATTATCGAAACGGACCGGCAAAACTTGAACGCAATGGGATTCGTTATCAGCATTTATTTGAGGGTGACGGTATGTTGCAACATTTTTGTATTGCTGGTGGCAAAGTCACACATCGTGGGCGATTTATTCATACGCCAAAGTTCTCGCAAGAAGAGCAGGCTGGGAGGTTTGTCTATTCAGGCCCTGAGACAAAAATTGCCAATGGAAAAGCGGTGGTATCCAGTAATGCCATTAATACCGCAAACACCAATGTTATTCCGGTGGGGAACGATTTGTGGGCATTATGGGAAGCCGGAAGTGCAACTCGAATAAATGCACAAACCTTAGATTATCTTGAACAGGTAGATTTAGGCAAAGGCACCCGATATGACGCAAAGTTAACTGGCTTACCATTTTCTGCGCACCCCAAAGTTGAAGCGAATGGTGATATCTGGAATTTTGGCTTGCACCCATCTGGCAGTGTCGTGCTGTATCATCTCTACCCAGACGGTAAAGTAAAGAATGTTGGGATGATTGATAGCCGCTATAAAGGCGGTATGTTGCACGACTTTTTAATTACTCAAAAGCATATTTTACTGATATTACCGTCTTTAAAACGGAACTTGTTTGCCAAAGGTGATGGTTATTTTTCAGGGATCGAATTTGCACGGCATCAAACAATGAAAGTGCTTGTTATTGATAAGCATGATTTAACCATCACTCGACAGTATGAATTGCCACCTGGGTTCGTATTTCACTTTGGAAATGCGTGGGAAGACAAACAAGGAGAGATACAGTTCGATATGAGTTTGTATGCCAATGTCGATGTTTTATATCAAATGTCGAACTTGATGACGGGGGATTCTGTGCGTGATGCCGCTAGAGCTGAGACCGTATTAGTGACGCTCAAAAAGTCAGGCGAGGTAAGTACCGCAATAGGGGATCATGGAACTGAATTTCCCAGAGTGTTTGCTAATGAAATTGGTCAGAAGAGTGAGCAGCTATTTTATGTGAGCGGAAACTCTGACAGCTTATGGAGCCATTCAGTTAACTCACTGCACTATCAAACTCGCGAAATCAGTCACTACGATTATGGCCGTGATTACTTTGTTGAAGAGCACGTACCGATAAAAACGAAAGCTGGAGGTGATTATCTTATGGGAACTGCCTTACATGTCCCGAGCAAGCGAACATGTTTAACCGTTTTTAATGCTGATAATGTTGCGCATGGGCCGGTGGTTAAAGCGTGGTTGCCGTATCATCTGCCAATTGGGTTTCATGGCAGTTTTATAAGTGGTTGACTAAATTTCAAAATTGAAGTGAAAAAAGCTGGTGGAAACACTCAATCAGCTCCCGCGATTGCGGGAGCTGATTTGTTAGAAAGAGTTAGAAAATCTTCCCGCTTTGATTAACCTTAGATGGATCAATTCTCGTTGGTGTCGCCTTACCTGAAACCAACGGTGAGCTAGCATCTGCGATGGTTTCGATGACTTTTTGCATCGATCTCAAATCCAAAGTCTTTAATTCATCAGAGACGTTATGATAATGAGGATCTTTATCTATCTGTGTACTACTGAAGCTGTGGGCTGGTACACCCAAACGCGCTAAAGTCGCATTATCCGAGCGATAAAATAAACGCTGTTTTGGATACGGATCAGCATAGATTTCTTTGTGTTCATGTTTCAATGCGTTGTTCATGATTGTGGCCAGATCAGAACGCTTAAAACCGGTCATCCAAACTTTACCTTTACCAAACTTAGAAGGCTTGCCAATCATTTCCATATTAATCATGGCTACAATTTTGTCGGCATCCAGACTTGTCGAGAAAAACTGAGAGCCGAAGCCACCTAACTCTTCGGCGGCAAAAGCAACAAATATTAATCGGCGCTGATTATTGGCTTGAGTTTTAAAATATTGTGCTAGGTTAATCACACCAGTTACACCGCTGGCATCATCGTCCGCACCATTAAAGATAATGTCTTTTTCACCTTTCTTTGGATGCTTTTTGACACCAAGGTGATCATAATGAGCGGAGTAAATAACAGATTCATCATCTTTGGCTTTACCCGGAAGGACGCCAACAATGTTGGTTAACTTTTTAGTTTCAATCTTTGTTTTTACTGAAACCGTGAAATGTTCAGGCTGTTTAACAGGAGTCAAAACTAAAACTAATGAACCACCATCAGTGTCATCAAGTTTGGTTTTAGGGTGAGCGAAATAGGCTTGATAACGTTTAAACAGCTTTTCATGTGAAGGGTCAACCAGTACTAAGTGGTTGCCTCCTTGTTGATTCAGCTTTGAAAGTGAACTGCGCAAATCGCTCTTTGCGTCGATATTACTGACATGAGTGAAGTCAGACTTTTGCCATTGAAGCTCAGGACTGTTCGATATCACAGCAATGTCTTCCATTGGCACAGCTTTATTATTTAAAGTAATTGAACTGCTTGTAACTTGACGAACGTACACATCAAACGTTTGCTTAAACGAATCTTTCAGTGGTGTAAGTTCAATTTCTTTAAAGCGTTTCGCAATATAGTTTGCTGCTTTTTCAGCACCAGGGGTGAAACTGGCTCGGCCTTGCATATCATCACTGGCAAGGGTAGAAACGTCAGATTTAACGCTCGCTAATGGAATATTAGCAGCGAAAGACGCAAACGAAGTCGTCAAACTTGCAACAACAAAAATACAAGCCGTAAACGTTGGCTTATTCATAAAGTAGAGTCCAATAGTTGGTTATTATTTCATAGCTAAATCAACATAGAATGGCATCTTTAGCTAGAATTAAAAGAGATTTTGTCTAGGGGGCGTATCGCCTTCTATTGAACGCCATTTCAACAACACATACATCTCATTTAAATCGATTTTGTCGAAGTTTCAATTAAGCAACATTTTTGGCGTGAACTCAAAGGTACTGGTATTCCATCATTAACAGACCTAGATTTGCCTCGAAATGAATTGCTACAAAACTGTAATTGTATGTTGATTTAACTGTACATATTGCGTGCTTTTTACCATAGACTCAATAACGGTTTTGTAATGTTATATGACATTGAGATTTGCTGTATCGATTGATAAGTCATAAGTTCAGTGAGCTATGTCATTTGATCTTCTTGATAACGGCAGCCATAAAGCATACAATCTATGGCCGATTTTTTACCTTGTGTGTTATTTTACATGCAAAAATCCGAATCAGCGGTTTTGGGGTAGTTCGGATAGGAAAACATGTTTCAATAGGCATTTTGATACAACAACGTATTGAAGTGTTAGCGTTAAAGACAAATATACTCGTCGTAAAGAGTAACGGAAACAACCAATGACAGCGAATACTGAAGACCAGGGTAACTCTCTGGATATTGTAAAATGGGGTGTGGCGGTAATTTTAGTTGCTGCAGCCGTAGTAGGTAATCAGTTTTACAGTGAAGAAAGCGTATTAATACGTGCTATCGCTGTGATTGTAGCGTTTGCTATTGCAGGTTTTATTGCATTACAAACTGTAAAAGGAAAGAGAGCACTTGAATTTGCACGTGAAGCGCAAATTGAAGTGCGTAAAGTGATTTGGCCTACTCGCCAAGAGGCACTGAATACGACGTTTATTGTCTTAGCAGCCACCGCAATCCTAGCCGTTATACTATGGTTATTGGATATGGGGTTATTAAAAGTTATCAATTTCATCACTGGCGTATAGGCACTAACAATGACAGAAGCTACTGAAGCTAAAAAGAGATGGTATGTGGTTCAAGCATTCTCAGGCTATGAAGGCCGAGTTTGTAAATCTCTTATCGAGCACATCAAAATGCACAATATGGAAGATTACTTCGGTGAAGTATTGGTTCCTACGGAAGAAGTCATTGAGATGCGTGCGGGTCAACGTCGTAAAAGTGAACGTAAATTTTTCCCAGGCTATGTATTAGTTCAGATGGAAATGAACGATGAAAGCTGGCATTTAGTGAAAAGCATTCCTAGAGTGATGGGTTTCATTGGCGGTACATCTGACCGTCCTGCACCGATCACTGATCGTGAAGCGGATAAAATTCTTGCTCGTCTTCAAGAAACCACTGAGTCTCCAACGCATCGCGTTATGTTTGAGCCAGGTGAAGTGGTACGTGTTACTGACGGTCCATTTGCTGACTTTAACGGTACTGTTGAAGAAGTGGATTACGAAAAGAGTCGCATGAAAGTATCAGTAATGATCTTTGGTCGCTCTACTCCAGTCGAGCTGGATTTCAGTCAAGTTGAAAAGAGCTAAGTTTACATTAAACGATATCGCTCAAATTTAACACAAAATTGATTTGTATGCGGATGCGGATTTTTATATAATCCGCATCCGTTGTTTTAAGGGGAGCTATCAACCTGTTGTTGAGTAGCGTTTGAACCCAAACTGAGGAAAGTCAAAATGGCTAAGAAAATTGATGGCTACATCAAGCTACAAGTAAAATCTGGCTCTGCCAATCCATCGCCACCAGTTGGTCCTGCTCTAGGTCAAAAAGGTGTGAACATCATGGAATTCTGTAAAGCGTTTAACGCACGTACAGAAAAGATGGAAAAAGGCATGCCGGTTCCTGTTGTTATTACAGTATATACAGACCGTTCTTTCACTTTCGAAACTAAGACGCCACCTGCATCTTTCTTACTTAAGAAAGCCGCTAAGATTAAATCTGGCTCAGGTCGTCCACACGAAGAGAAAGTAGGAACTGTTACTCGCGCTCAAGTACAAGAAATTGTAGAAGTGAAAGCGAATGACATGACTGGTGCTGACGAAGAAGCTATGATGCGTTCTATCGAAGGTACTGCACGTTCAATGGGTTTGGTAGTAGAGGGTTAATACAATGGCGAAGCTTACTAAACGCATGCGCGTGATCCGCGAAAAAGTAGAAGTAACTAAAGCATACGATATCAATGAAGCAGTAGCTCTTCTTAAAGAACTAGCAACTGTTAAATTCGTTGAAAGTGTAGATGTTGCTGTAAATCTTGGCATTGATGCTCGTAAATCAGATCAAAACGTTCGTGGTGCTACTGTACTTCCGCACGGTACTGGTCGTGAAGTACGTGTTGCTGTGTTCACTCAAGGTGCTAACGCAGAAGCAGCGAAAGAAGCTGGTGCTGAGCTTGTGGGCATGGACGAACTTGCTGCACAAGTTAAAGCGGGTGAAATGAACTTCGATGTTGTTGTTGCTTCTCCAGATGCAATGCGCGTTGTAGGTCAGTTAGGTCAAATTTTAGGTCCACGTGGTCTAATGCCTAACCCTAAAACTGGTACTGTAACGCCTAACGTTGCAGAAGCAGTTAAGAACGCTAAAGCAGGTCAAGTACGTTACCGTAATGATAAGAACGGTATCATCCACACTACTATCGGTAAAGTGGACTTTGAACCAGCTCAACTGAAAGAAAACCTAGAATCACTACTAGCTGCAGTTAAGAAGGCTAAGCCTGCTTCTGCAAAAGGCGTGTTCATGAAGAAGGTTAGCATCTCTACCACTATGGGTGCAGGTGTTACAGTTGAACAGGGTTCTTTAGAAATCGCATAAGTGATCTCTATATATCCGTGAACTGAATCTCAGTTTACGGGTATACAAGTCGCATTGATTGTTTTATAATCTTGCGCCCCGATTTTCATTTTAATCGATGAAGCGGGATTAGGGTTGAAGCTTGTTGCTTTCTCTTTCTTTATTAGAGATGAGAAGTACAAGTTTCCGTCCAAGACCGTAGGTGTTTTTCCGGTAAAACTCATTATGAGTGCAGAAGAACTTAATATTCCCTACGTAGACGGTGTCAGGCCCCAGAAAGAATTCAGTTCTTCTGGACATTCTGCACCGTAAGTTTCTTAGCATCATTTTGGTGTTAAGTATGGTTAATACTGAGGAATTTCCTCAGGTAGAATCCAGGAGCATAAAGCCAATGGCATTAAATCTCGAAGACAAAAAAGCAATTGTTGCTGAAGTCAACGAAGTTGCCAAAGGTGCACTGTCAGCTGTAGTTGCCGATTCACGTGGCGTTACTGTAGGTGACATGACTGGTTTACGCAAAGCCGCTCGCGAAAATGGTGTTTATATCCGTGTTGTTCGTAACACGTTAGCACGTCGCGCAGTTGAAGGTACTGATTATGAGTGCCTAGGCGAAAGCTTTACCGGTCCTACTTTGATTGCATTCTCTAACGAGCACCCAGGTGCTGCAGCGCGTCTTTTAAAAGACTTCGCTAAAGGTCAAGAGAACTTCGAAGTTAAAGGTGCAGCCTTTGAGGGAGATTTCATCCCTGCAACAGATATTGATCGTTTAGCGAAACTACCAACTTACGAAGAAGCACTAGCTCAGTTCATGATGACTTTAAAAGAAGCATCTGCTGGCAAGCTTGTACGTACATTGGCCGCTCTACGCGATCAAAAAGAAGCCGCTTAATTTTAAGCTCGCTACTTATAAAAATTGAATTCAGAACAATAGGAAATATTTCTAATGTCTATCACTAAAGACCAAATCTTAGAAGCACTTGCTGAAATGTCAGTAATGGAAGTTGTTGAACTAGTTGAAGCAATGGAAGAAAAATTCGGCGTATCTGCTGCAGCTGCAGTAGTTTCAGGTGGTGGCGAAGCTGCTGCTGCTGAAGAGAAAACAGAATTCGACGTAATTCTTACTTCTCACGGCGACAACAAAGTTGCTGTAATTAAAGCTCTACGTGGCGCTACAGGTCTTGGCCTGAAAGAAGCTAAAGGTATGGCTGAATCTGCACCAGTTGCAGTTAAAGAAGCAATTTCTAAAGAAGAAGCTGAAGCTCTAGTTAAAGATCTAGAAGCTGCAGGCGCTGCTGTAGAAATCAAGTAAGCTCTTTTATAGACTTACTCACTCAACCCAGTTAGGGTTGAGTGGAGGCTGGCGGTTTTTTGACCGTTGGCCTTTTTTGCGCTAAAGCGCAGGCGAATTTTTCACCGTTTATCGCCAGAGTAGTACTGATTAATTAATTCGTTTAATCAGACTAAACACCCCAGCAGAGATTACTGGCTGGTTGTGTTATCAACGGTGATGGGCAAACGTGCTGTCGACAAATGTCTTCAGTGTTGGTCACATCTGCTAGCAGAGGAAACCCATGGTTTACTCCTATTCTGAAAAGAAGCGTATTCGTAAAGATTTCGGTAAACGTCCACAAGTTTTGGACATTCCGTACCTATTGTCTATTCAGTTAGACTCTTTTAAGAAATTCACCGATCAAGATCCAACGGGTGAACGTGGTTTTGAAGCCGCATTCCGTAGCGTTTTTCCCATCAAGAGTTTCTCAGGAACCTCTGAGCTTCAATATGTAAGCTACACTCTGGGTGAACCAGAATTTGATGTGAAAGAATGTCAAATCCGTGGTGTTACTTACTCTGCGCCATTGCGCGTAAAACTGCGCCTTGTTATTTATGACCGTGAAGCGGCTGCAGGCACAGTAAAAGACATCAAAGAACAAGATGTTTACATGGGTGATATCCCATTGATGACAGGCAACGGTACCTTCGTTATTAACGGTACTGAACGTGTTATCGTTTCTCAGTTACATCGTTCTCCAGGTGTTTTCTTCGATCACGACCGTGGTAAAACCCACTCTTCGGGTAAGGTGCTTTATAACGCACGTGTTATTCCTTACCGTGGCTCATGGTTAGATTTCGAATTTGATCCAAAAGATGCTTTATTCGTACGTATTGACCGTCGCCGTAAACTACCTGCGACTATCATGCTACGTGCGCTTGAGTTTTCAACTCAAGAGATCTTAGATATATTCTTTGACCGCATTACGTTTACCGTGAAAAAAGATTCACTGGTAATGGATCTGAATCCAGATCGTTTACGTGGTGAAACTGCAAGCTTTGATGTAAAAGATGCAGAAGGTAATGTATTGGTTGAAGCGGGTAAACGTATTACTGCACGTCATATCCGTCAGCTTGCAAAAACTAACACGACAAACCTTGAAGTACCGGTTGAGTATATTGTTGGCAAACTTTCAGCACAGGATTACATCGATCCAGATACAGGCGAAGTCCTTGTTTCTGCGAACGCTGAAATCAGCTTAGAAGATTTAGCAAACCTATCTCTTGCAGGCATCAAAGAAGTATCAACGTTGTTCATCAATGACTTAGATCATGGTGCATACATCTCTGATACTCTAAAACTTGATCCAACGACAAACCGTTTGGAAGCATTGGTAGAAATCTACCGTATGATGCGCCCAGGCGAGCCACCAACCAAAGATGCAGCTGAAGGTTTATTCCAGAACCTATTCTTCTCTGATGAACGTTATGATCTGTCTAAAGTCGGTCGTATGAAGTTCAACCGTCGTTTGGCGATTGAAGAAGAAGAAGGTACAGGTACGCTGTCTAAAGAAGACATCGTTACGGTAATGAAAAAAATCATTGAAATCCGTAACGGTAACGACGAAGTTGATGACATCGATCATCTAGGTAACCGTCGTATTCGCAGCGTTGGTGAAATGGCAGAAAACCAATTCCGTGTTGGTCTTGTACGTGTTGAACGTGCAGTACGTGAGCGTTTAAGTCTTGGCGACTTAGCTGAGTTGATGCCACAAGATTTGATTAATGCTAAGCCAATTTCTGCTGCTGTTAAAGAATTTTTTGGTTCTTCACAGTTATCTCAGTTCATGGATCAAAACAACCCACTATCAGAAGTAACGCATAAGCGTCGTATTTCTGCATTAGGCCCAGGTGGTTTGACTCGTGAGCGCGCAGGTTTTGAAGTACGTGACGTACATCCGACGCACTATGGTCGTCTATGTCCGATTGAAACACCTGAAGGACCAAACATTGGTCTTATCAACTCGCTAGCATCTTTCGCACGAACTAACTCTTTCGGTTTCTTAGAAACACCTTACCGTAAAGTTGTTGATAGTGTTATCACTGATGATGTGGAATACCTATCGGCGATTGAAGAAGGTCGCTTCGTGATTGCACAGGCAAACGTTGAAGTTGATAATGATGGTCGCATGGTTGAAGAGCAAATTGCTGTTCGTCACCGTGGCGAGTCTACATTCATGCCAGCACATGAAGTGCAGTATATGGATGTATCACCACAACAGATCATTTCTGTTGCGGCATCGTTGATTCCGTTCCTGGAACACGATGATGCTAACCGTGCATTGATGGGTGCGAACATGCAACGTCAAGCGGTACCAACATTAGTCGCTGAAAAGCCACTTGTCGGTACAGGTATCGAACGTACACTTGCGGTTGACTCTGGTGTTGTTGTTGCAGCCAAACGTGGCGGTAAAGTTGATTATGTAGATGCTTCTCGCATTGTAGTTAAGGTGAATGAATCTGAACTGCAACCAGGTGAAGCAGGTATTGATATCTACAACTTGACTAAGTACACCCGTTCTAACCAAAATACTTGTATTAACCAACGTCCTTGTTGTTCTGTCGGTGATCCAATTGTTCGTGGTGACGTACTGGCTGATGGCCCATCGACTGACTTGGGTGATTTAGCACTTGGTCAGAATATGCGTATCGCCTTCATGCCTTGGAACGGTTATAACTTCGAGGATTCGATCTTAATTTCTGAGCGCGTTGCGCAAGAAGACCGTTTCTCAACGATTCACATTCAAGAGCTGTCTTGTATTGCTCGTGATACTAAGTTAGGTAGCGAAGAGATCACCGCTGACATTCCAAATGTTGGTGAGTCTGCACTGTCTAAATTGGATGAATCAGGTATCGTTTACATTGGTGCTGAAGTTAAGGGTGGCGACATCTTAGTGGGTAAAGTTACCCCTAAAGGTGAAACCCAGCTGACACCAGAAGAAAAGCTATTGCGTGCTATCTTCGGTGAAAAAGCATCAGACGTTAAAGACAGTTCGCTGCGTGTACCTAACTCTGTTAAAGGTACCATCATTGACGTTCAAGTCTTCACTCGCGATGGCGTAGAGAAAGACAAACGTGCTGTAGAAATTGAAGAAATGCACATTGCTCAAGCCCGTAAAGACATGAGCGAAGAGTTCAAGATTCTTGAAGAAGGTATCTTTGAACGTGCACGTAACTTACTTTCTGCACAAGGCGTTAACGTTGCTGGTGTTGCGGGTAAAGATTTGTTCACTCAAGTATTGAGCGATGAAGACAAGCAAACTGAACTTGAGCAATTGGCTGATCAGCATGCTGAAGTGAAAACTGATTTCGAAACACGTTTAGACATCAAGCGTCGCAAGATCTCTAAAGGTGATGACTTAGCGCCAGGCGTACTGAAGATCGTTAAGGTTTACCTAGCGGTTAAACGTACCATTCAGCCAGGTGATAAGATGGCGGGTCGTCACG
Organism: Parashewanella hymeniacidonis; assembly: GCF_016900895.1. GTDB lineage: Bacteria > Pseudomonadota > Gammaproteobacteria > Enterobacterales > Shewanellaceae > Parashewanella > Parashewanella hymeniacidonis. The sequence continues at coordinate 9,363 of NZ_JAFEUN010000075.1, read as the reverse complement.
GTAACAAAGGTGTTATCTCGAAGATCTGTCCTATCGAAGATATGCCTTACGATGAGCACGGTAACCCAGTTGATATCGTACTTAACCCTCTAGGTGTACCATCACGTATGAACATTGGTCAGGTACTGGAAGTTCATATGGGTGCGGCGGCGAAAGGTGTTGGTAACAAAATTGCTGACATGCTTGAGTCACAACGTGCATTAGCGGAAGTACGTGGTTACATCAAACAAGTTTACGAACTTGGTGATGAAATCCAGCAAAAAGTCGACATCGATAGCTTTACTGATGACGAAGTTGTGCGTCTTGCTAAGAACCTTAAAGGTGGTCTACCTATCGCAACGCCAGCATTTGACGGTGCGAAAGAGAAAGAGATCAAGCAAATGCTTGAGCTTGCAGACTTACCAACTTCAGGTCAGGTTGATTTATTCGACGGACGTACCGGTGACAAGTTTGAGCGTGCGGTAACCGTTGGTTACATGTACATGCTGAAACTGAACCATTTGGTTGATGACAAGATGCATGCTCGTTCTACGGGATCATACAGCTTGGTTACTCAGCAACCATTAGGTGGTAAAGCACAGTTCGGTGGTCAGCGTTTCGGTGAGATGGAAGTATGGGCACTTGAAGCATATGGTGCTGCATATACTCTACAAGAAATGCTTACTGTTAAGTCAGATGACGTTAACGGTCGTACTCAGATGTATAAGAACATCGTCGACGGTAACCATCAGATGCAGCCTGGTATGCCTGAATCCTTCAACGTATTACTGAAGGAAATCCGTTCGCTTGGTATTAATATCGAGTTAGATCAGGAATAAACACAATTATTGTGTTTGGCTAAATAATGGTGTTCCGCAGTGTGGGGCACCCGGTTTAACTCCTTCAGGAGAGAAACGTGAAAGATTTATTAAAGTTTCTGAAACAACAGAACAAGACCGAAGAGTTTCAAGGCATCAAGATCGGCCTAGCATCGCCAGATTTGATCCGCTCTTGGTCGTTTGGTGAAGTTAAAAAGCCAGAAACCATTAACTACCGTACCTTCAAGCCTGAGCGTGAAGGTCTATTCTGTGCTCGTATCTTTGGTCCAGTTAAAGATTACGAATGTTTGTGTGGTAAATACAAACGTCTAAAGCACCGTGGTGTAATTTGTGAAAAATGTGGCGTTGAAGTAACGCAAACTAAAGTACGTCGTGAGCGTATGGGTCACATTGAATTGGCAAGCCCAGTTGCACATATCTGGTTCCTAAAATCATTACCATCTCGTATTGGTTTGATGTTGGACATGACATTACGTGACATTGAGCGCGTACTGTATTTTGAATCGTACGTTGTGACTGAAGGCGGCATGACCAGCCTTGAGCGCGGTCAAATGCTGACTGAAGAAGCGTACCTTGATTCGTTAGAAGAATACGGTGACGAGTTTGAAGCTAAGATGGGTGCAGAAGCGGTTCTGGATCTACTACGCGCTATCGATGTTGAGAAAGAAATCGAAGAAATGCGTGAAGAGTTGCCTTCAATTAACTCTGAAACACGTCGTAAAAAGATCACTAAGCGCCTTAAATTACTTGAAGCGTTTTTCCACTCAGGCAACAAGCCAGAATGGATGATCTTGAAAGTTCTTCCGGTTCTTCCACCTGATTTACGTCCATTAGTACCACTAGACGGTGGTCGTTTTGCGACGTCTGATTTGAACGATTTATATCGTCGTGTGATCAACCGTAATAACCGTTTGAAGCGTCTTCTTGACTTAGCTGCACCAGACATCATCGTACGTAACGAAAAGCGTATGTTGCAAGAGTCTGTTGATGCGCTATTAGATAACGGTCGTCGTGGTCGTGCAATTACTGGTTCAAACAAACGTCCTCTGAAATCTTTGGCTGATATGATCAAAGGTAAGCAAGGTCGTTTCCGTCAAAACTTACTTGGTAAGCGTGTGGATTACTCGGGTCGTTCGGTAATTACCGTTGGTCCTACTCTGCGTCTACACCAATGTGGTCTGCCTAAGAAAATGGCACTTGAGCTATTCAAACCATTCATCTACGGTAAGTTAGAAGGTCGTGGTTTAGCGACAACCATTAAAGCTGCGAAAAAAATGGTTGAGCGTGAAATCGGTGAAGTATGGGATGTACTAGACGAAGTCATTCGTGAGCACCCAGTATTACTTAACCGTGCACCAACACTTCACAGATTGGGTATTCAAGCGTTTGAACCTGTACTGATTGAAGGTAAAGCCATTCAACTGCATCCACTCGTTTGTGCGGCGTATAACGCTGACTTCGATGGTGACCAAATGGCGGTTCACGTTCCATTAACGCTCGAAGCTCAGTTAGAAGCTCGCGCACTGATGATGTCAACCAACAACATTTTGTCACCTGCAAACGGTGAACCTGTAATCACGCCGTCGCAAGACGTGGTATTGGGTCTGTACTATACCAGTCGTGAAAAAATTAACGGTACTGGTGAAGGCATGGCTTTCGCTTCTACAGATGAAGTTGAAAAAGCTTACGCAACAGGCGCAGCAGAATTACACGCACGCATTAAAGTTCGTCTTACTGAGACTGAATTTGGTGCAGATGGAGAAGCAACTGAAATTACACGCATCGTTGATACAACGGTAGGTCGTGCATTGCTATCACAGTTGTTGCCAAAAGGTTTGTCTTTCGACCTTGTTAACCAAAACATGGGTAAGAAGCAAATCTCGAAATTGCTGAACACCTGTTATCGTCAATTGGGTCTTAAAGATACTGTCATCTTTGCTGACCAATTGATGTACGCTGGTTTCCGTTACGCAACCAAATCTGGTGCTTCTGTTGGTATCGATGACATGGTCATCCCAGATGAGAAGTACACCCTAGTTGCTGAAGCTGAAGCAGAAGTTCGCGAAATTCAAGAGCAGTTCCAATCTGGTCTTGTAACGGCGGGTGAGCGCTACAACAAAGTCATCGATATCTGGGCAAGTGCGAACGAAAAGATTTCCAAAGCAATGATGGAAAACTTGTCTACTGAAACTGTCATCAACCGTGATGGCGAAGAAGAGACTCAAGCGTCATTTAACAGCATCTACATGATGGCCGACTCAGGCGCTCGTGGTAGTGCGGCGCAGATTCGTCAGCTAGCAGGTATGCGTGGTCTGATGGCGAAACCAGATGGCTCTATCATCGAAACGCCAATTGTGGCGAACTTCCGTGAAGGTCTGAACGTACTTCAGTACTTCATCTCAACCCACGGTGCACGTAAAGGTTTGGCCGATACTGCACTTAAGACAGCAAACTCGGGTTACCTAACTCGTCGTCTAGTAGACGTTGCGCAAGATCTAGTGGTTATTGAAGATGATTGTGGTACTTACGAAGGCGTAACCATGAAACCACTGATTGAAGGTGGTGATGTGGTTGAGCCATTACGTGAACGCGTATTGGGTCGTGTTGTTGCACAAGATGTTTTCTATCCAGGTACTGAGAAAGTACTGGCTCCTCGTAATACCCTGCTTGACGAAGCATGGTGTGATCTATTAGAAGAGCAATCAGTGGATGAAGTTATTGTTCGTTCAGTAATTTCTTGTGAAACAGACTTCGGTGTTTGTGCAAACTGTTACGGTCGTGATTTGGCTCGTGGTCATATCATTAACCACGGTGAGTCAATCGGTGTAGTTGCTGCTCAGTCAATTGGTGAGCCAGGAACACAGCTTACGATGCGTACCTTCCACATTGGTGGTGCAGCGTCGAGAGCCTCTGCTGAGAACAACGTACAAGTTAAGAATGCAGGTACATTGAAACTGCATAACGCTAAGTACGTAACCAGCAGCGAAGGTAAACTGGTTATCGTTTCTCGTTCATCTGAACTTGCGATCATCGATGACATGGGTCGTGAGAAAGAACGTTATAAAGTACCTTACGGTACCGTTCTTGAAGCACAGGACGATGCATCAGTTGAAGCGGGCAACATCATTGCGAACTGGGATCCACATACTCACCCGATTATTTCTGAAGTAGCGGGTAAAGTGAAATTTGTGGACATGATTGAAGGCGTTACTATGACTCGTCAAACTGATGAGTTAACGGGCCTATCTTCAATTGAGATTATTGACCCAGCTGAGCGTACAACTTCAGGTAAAGAACTTCGTCCAATGGTTCGTCTGGTTGATGCTGACGGTAACGACTTGATGATCCCAGGTACCGATGTTGTTGCGCAATACTTCTTACCAGGTAAAGCACTGGTTAACCTAGAAGATAACGCAGACATTAACGTTGGTGATGCATTAGCGCGTATTCCACAAGAGTCTTCGAAGACTCGTGATATTACCGGTGGTCTACCTCGAGTTGCTGACTTATTCGAAGCGCGTAAGCCTAAAGAGCCTGCAATTCTTGCAGAAATCTCAGGTACGATTGCATTCGGTAAAGAAACGAAGGGTAAACGTCGTCTACAAATCACGCCAACTGAAGGCGGTGATACGTATGAAGAGATGATCCCTAAGTGGCGTAACTTGAACGTGTTCGAAGGTGAAAAAGTAGAAAAAGGTGAAGTGATCGCTGATGGTCCAGAAGCGGCACACGACATCTTACGATTACGTGGTATTCACCATGTAGCGAACTACATCACTAACGAAGTGCAGGACGTATACCGTTTACAAGGTGTAAAAATTAACGATAAGCACATTGAGGTGATTGTTCGCCAGATGCTGCGTAAGTGTACCATTACATCTGCAGGCGATACGGACTTCTTAGAAGGTGAACAAGCAGAAGTTGCACGCGTTAACATCGCTAACCGTGAGCTAGAAGCGCAAGGCAAAGTACCAGCAACGTTTGAACGTGACCTATTAGGTATCACTAAAGCGTCGTTGGCAACTGAGTCGTTCATCTCGGCGGCATCGTTCCAAGAAACCACACGTGTTCTTACTGAAGCGGCAGTTGGTGGTAAGTCAGATCCATTACGTGGCTTGAAAGAGAACGTAATCGTTGGTCGTCTGATCCCAGCGGGTACAGGTTACTCGTATCATCAGAAGCGTAACGCAGCACAGGTTGAAGAAGAAACTGAAGTAGCACCAATTTCGGCAAGTGAAGCTGAGCAAAACTTAGCAGATCTACTGAACTTAGCGGGTACTCAAGATTAATCTTTAATACTTCATCTAAAAAGGCGCCAATTTGGCGCCTTTTTTGTTTAAAATCAAGCGTGTTTAATTGTAAAGTATCGCATTTAAAGCAAAAAATATTGAAGAAGGGACAGCGCCCGCTCCATCTCTAGTCAACATACTCACAGTAAAATGTTTAGCAGAACTCGCAGGACTGTTTTTCTTGTCCTGTACGCCTTCGCTTTGCTCTGGACTTTCCTCCACATCTTCAGGTTTACATTGGTTTGTGCATTCATCGACAAGAGCACCGGCTCCGTTACCAACGAGATAAGGAATTATCGCAACGACTCCCTTTATTACCTGACATCCGGTATCCAATACATATTGAGCACACTGTTGAGGCGCTGTATGAAAGCCGCATAAGCTGGCAGGGCGATATTAACGCCATGATATAACCCCTTAAAGATATTGCTTGATTTTAAGCCGGGTTGCAGTTTTCCCCGCTTCTTTTCAAGATAGATAGTCCAGAAGATGTAGCGAAAGCAACCCCACCACCTAGGGGCCAGTACGCAATACTGCTTGAAGCTGTAGGCCAAAATACATCTTTGGAGTAATTCGTGAGTTCTTGCCCCCATATTTGAGGAGAGTCAGAACAAATTGTCATATTGAATACTTATTTTCACAACCTAACATAAGTAGAATAATGAATAATTACTGCACTACAGATTAATGAACATAGCTTATAAAAATATCTTATAAATAGCGTGTTAGTTATAAGGCGAGGTGAAAACGTTGTATAAATGTTGTCAATTGGGGCTTAAACTTACGAAATTGAGATAAAAACTGGCTAAATCTTGACAGTTGCTCAATTGCTTTCTAAAATTCCGCGTCCTAGTGTCAGATCGTCTGTCAGTAGGGCAATAGATTTTTCATACCTTATGTGTCGATTTATAGATCGACAAAGATCGGAGCTATTACATGGCAACTGTTAACCAGTTGGTACGTAAGCCACGCCAGCCAAAAGTTGATAAAACTAATGTGCCAGCGTTGAATGCGTGCCCACAAAAGCGTGGTGTTTGTACTCGTGTTTACACAACTACACCTAAAAAACCTAACTCAGCTCTTCGTAAAGTAGCGCGTGTACGTCTAACTAACGGTTTTGAAGTTACTTCATACATCGGTGGTGAAGGTCACAACCTACAAGAGCACAGCGTGATCCTAATCCGCGGCGGTCGTGTTAAAGATTTGCCGGGTGTTCGTTATCACACTGTTCGTGGCGCATTAGACTGTGCGGGTGTAACTGCTCGTCGTCAAGGCCGTTCTAAGTACGGTGCTAAGCGTCCTAAGTCTTAACTTTACCGTTAAAGTAAGGCCAAGCTAAATAAATTTGTATTCCAGTTTTGGAAATACCTGAAGCATACGGAGAAAAGTTATGCCAAGACGTCGCGTTGTAGGACAACGTAAAATCCTACCAGATCCAAAGTTCAACAGTGAGTTGCTGGCTAAGTTCATCAACGTACTAATGCAAGACGGCAAAAAGTCGGTTGCAGAAAAAATTATCTACAAGGCTTTAGATGTTGTTGCTGAAAAGAAAAGCGAAGATCATCTAAACATCCTTGAAACTGCTCTGGAAAATGTTCGCCCAGCGGTAGAGGTTAAATCTCGCCGTGTTGGTGGTTCAACATACCAGGTTCCATGTGAAGTGCGTCCAGTTCGTCGTAATGCGTTAGCAATGCGTTGGTTGGTTGAAGCTGCACGTAAGCGTGGTGAAAAATCTATGGCTTTGCGTTTAGCAGGTGAAATGCTAGATGCGTCTGAAAACAAAGGTACTGCTGTTAAGAAGCGCGAAGACGTGCATCGTATGGCAGAAGCGAACAAAGCATTCGCTCATTACCGCTGGTAATTGCCTTAGTGTGGACCTTCGGGTCCACGCTTTTTTCAAATCCGCTAAAATGGAAATTTTAGCAAAGAGGGTATATTCGTGGCTCGTAACACTCCTATTGAGCGGTATCGTAATATCGGTATTTGCGCTCACGTAGATGCAGGTAAGACCACCACCACAGAACGTGTTCTTTTTTACACTGGTCTTTCACATAAGATTGGTGAAGTTCATGATGGCGCTGCAACCATGGACTGGATGGAACAAGAGCAAGAACGTGGTATTACCATCACTTCAGCGGCTACCACCACTTTTTGGCGTGGTATGGACGCTCAGTTTTCTGAACATCGTATTAATATCATCGACACTCCAGGCCACGTTGACTTTACTATTGAAGTAGAGCGTTCATTACGTGTGTTAGATGGTGCGGTTGTGGTTTTCTGTGGTTCTTCTGGTGTTGAACCTCAATCAGAAACCGTTTGGCGTCAAGCCGACAAATACGCTGTTCCGCGTTTGGTTTTTGTCAACAAGATGGATAGAGCAGGTGCTGACTATGACCGTGTTGTTGATCAAATTCGTAATCGCTTAGGTGCGACTTGCGTACCTATCCAGTTAAACATTGGCGCTGAAGAAGATTTCAAAGGCGTTATCGATCTCATCAAGATGAAGGCGATTAACTGGAGTGAAGAAGACCAAGGTGCTTCTTTCACACACGAAGATATTCCAGCAGAGCTTGCCGACAAAGCCGCAGAAATGCGTGAATATTTGGTCGAAGCGGCTGCAGAAGCGTCAGAAGAGCTGATGGACAAATACCTAGAAGACGGTGAATTGTCAGAAGAAGAAATCAAAACAGCGCTTCGTCAGCGAACTATCAACAATGAGATCGTATTAGCGACTTGTGGTAGTGCTTTTAAGAACAAAGGGGTACAAGCGGTCTTGGATGCCGTGGTAGAATATCTGCCAGCGCCAGTCGATGTCCCTGCAATTAAAGGTATTGATGATCGTGAGAAAGAAGTTGAGCGTCACAGCGACGACAACGAGCCATTCTCAGCACTTGCCTTTAAGATTGCTACTGACCCATTCGTGGGTACGTTAACCTTCGTACGCGTCTACTCAGGCGTCCTGCAAGCGGGTGCGATGGTCTATAACACAGTAAAAGACAAAAAAGAGCGTATTGGTCGTATCGTACAGATGCATGCCAATGACCGTAATGAACTGAAAGAAGTGCGTGCGGGTGATATTGCAGCCCTGATTGGTCTTAAAGATGTGACCACAGGTGACACGTTGAGTGATGCTCAACATAAAGTGATTTTGGAACGCATGGAGTTCCCTGATCCTGTTATCACCATTGCGGTTGAACCACGTTCTCAAGCTGACCAAGAAAAAATGGCGATAGCTCTACAAAAATTGGCCGCTGAAGATCCGTCGTTCCGTGTTGAAACCGACCAAGAATCAGGGCAAACCTTGATTTCAGGTATGGGTGAATTACATCTAGATATTATTGTTGACCGCATGCGTCGTGAGTTTAAGGTAGATTGTAACGTGGGTAAACCTCAGGTTGCTTACCGTGAAACCATCAGCAGCACCGTTGAAGTCGAAGGTAAATTCGTTCGACAATCAGGCGGACGTGGCCAGTATGGTCATGTGTGGTTAAAACTTGAGCCTCAAGAGCAAGGTTCAGGTTATGAATTCGTCAACGAAATTGTGGGTGGAACCGTTCCTCGTGAATACATCCCATCCGTTGACAAAGGTATCCAAGAACAGATGAAGAGTGGCGTTCTAGCTGGCTTCCCTGTGTTGGACGTGAAGGTCACGTTATTCGACGGCTCATTCCATGAAGTTGATTCGAATGAAATGGCGTTCAAGATTGCTGGTTCTATGGGCTTCAAAAAGGGTGCGCTTGAAGCGGATCCGGTGTTGCTCGAACCCTGCATGAAGGTAGAAGTGACTACCCCAGAAGAGTACATGGGTGATGTCGTAGGTGACTTAAACCGTCGCCGCGGCCTAATCGACGGGATGGATGACGGCGTTGCTGGCATCAAAATCGTTCGTGCCGTAGTACCTCTATCTGAAATGTTTGGTTATGCGACCGACTTGCGATCAGCGACTCAAGGTCGTGCTTCATACTCTATGGAGTTTTTGAAGTACAACGGGGCGCCGCAAAACATTGCAAAAGCGATGATGGAAGCTCGAGGCTAAGCTATCGAGTTCCGACACCTGTTTACAGGTATAATATTAACTGATTTATGCCGTCCGGCTTGCCGTCGGACATCCTGAAAAGAAAGGAATAGTAAAGTGGCTAAAGAAAAATTTGAACGTAATAAACCGCACGTTAACGTTGGTACAATCGGTCACGTTGACCACGGTAAAACTACTCTAACAGCAGCTATCTCGCACGTTTTAACTAAAGCATTCGGTG
>NZ_JAFEUN010000074.1 GCF_016900895.1 Parashewanella hymeniacidonis | reverse complement strand
AGCAGGCTGGGAAACGATTTGGGAAGGTTGGGATACCCTTCAATCTTATGTCGTTGGATATAGGATGGCGAAAGAAATGCTAGCTGACGGAGAAATGCTCTGAGATCTGATCAAGAGACAGGGTTAATGGTGGTGTTGCAAACTTTTTCAGAGGTACATTAGTTGGTTACTTAGTAGGTAAGGTAATTAATGACTGGGAAAATAACTCGTCCTCATATGGCTCTAAGTATTCGAACATGAACCTTATGCATGCTAAATACTAATAAGTAGTTCTTTGCTTTAAGTGGTTGTGCTTTAAATTAGTACAACTACTTTCTTTAGGCTTACTATAAACAGTTATGGGGCAGATATTATGTTTATATCGAGAAATTTTGTTTTTGAAAAAAAATGTGTTGCTACTGTCATAGATATTTTTGAAACATATATCGTATGGTTTCTTATATTATTTTTTTCGTTAAGCTTTGTTGATTTAAGTAGTGCTGATAACATTGTTGATAATAAAAGTTTGATTATTGTATTTTTGATAGCTCCTTTTGTAGAAACTTTTATATTTCAGGTGGTTTTACCAAAATTTTTATATATTTTTGATTTTAAAAAAAATAGTGTTTTGTTTATTTCAGCGTTGGCATTTTCGAGTACGCATACTCCAGAACATTGGATACTATATTTGTATTTTTTTGTTTGTGGATGGTATTTATCTTATTATAGTTATAAATTTATCATTGAGAATAACTGCTTGATAAAAGGTTTTTTGTTTGTTTTTTCTTTACATGCTTTTTGGAATTTAATACTGAATTTTTTATGAGTTTCAAGTTATAAAGATTAATTTATCAATACTTCTATTTTTTTGATATATTTGTATATATGTAATGGGTATGTAATTAATTGACGATTATCAATCACAGTGTTTATATCGTGCTGTCGAGTTCATCATCACATCGTTTTCTCCCCTGTTTTGTAATTTCCTTGTCCCTGCCTCTTTGGTTTATTGGGGGAGTTGCCTCAGCGGCAACTCCGTTTTTTTCAAGCTGCCACGCAAACTGCTCTCGCCAAACTTGTGGTAAACCCTTCCTTACATGCAATCGCTTTCCATCAAATCCTAAGTTTTTAATGGTTAAATGAACGTGCGGGCTATCAGTATCAGTGTGAAGTGCAAACACATATTGATAATTATCAGCAAAGGTCTTTTTAGCAAAAGCTCGAACGGCTTGTTTTACGGCTTTGGGTTCGGTGCCGTCGGGCATAGATAGGACAAGGTGAGTGCTGTGGCGGGTGCGGCGCTTGGAGGTGGTTGATGGTTCTTCCCAATCTTGTGCGAGTTGCTGAATTGAGATTTTGTCTTGGTAGACTTCTCCAAGTTCATCTTCGACTTCTAGTTTGCCGTTGCGACTGATGTAATCGAAATGGCTTTGAGTATGTGAGCTTGAGTAGCAATGGCCGCTGATCTTGACCATGACTTCTGGTGGTTTTTTACGGTAGCGTGAAAGTGACTTAATGCGGTTAGCTTTGTATCTAACATCACCTGATAATAGCCCTGATATTTGGTCATGCTGTGAATGGGGCATCTGTGATACTCCAACGCTGGCAGTTTTTATTGAGTAAGTCGTTGACCTTTTGTTTATGGTGGTCGATTTTATTTTCCAACATTTCAATCATGTCTTTAGTGATCTTGTCGCTTTCTCGAAATTCAATATTCAGCACTCTGGCTATTTGATTGAGGTTACGGCCAATTGCTGCGAGCTGACGGTTGGATTCTCTTAACGAGTTAACTTCCTCACAGGTCAATACAGGCTCTCGATATAAGCTGGCTAGAACGTTTGCTCTCGCCCAATTACTTTGGTTTGGGTAGCCTTCTTCTTTTGCTTTATATGCAATTTTTTTGAGGTTGTCACTGGTGAATCGAATGGTGATGCGATTGGTTTTGACTTCTTGAAATGAACTGTTGGCACTATCAATCGGTGCTACTCGGTTTATCATCATCCTTAGCATATTAGATTGGCTGATACCGCAAGATTGACAAAAGCCCTGCCAATTGATTTTTTCTGTATCGGAGAGTCGAGTTTTTACAATATGTTCGTTCATCATTTACCGCCGGATGAATGATATTCCTTGCATTTCTTATTTCATACTTACGGTTATATTTCCAGCATTATTCGTCGGTAACTCAGTGAAATTGGCATTTGGTACCAAACGCAGACACTTTTGGTACCAGACGACATCAGTTTGCGAATCCTGCACTAGTTAATTAAGAGTTTTTCTAATTTGGAAGTGTTATTGCCATAAAATAGCTCAAGGATAAAAATCATCCAAAATTGTCTGGGTTTTCGAGTTTAACCAACCCTGAATCATCACGTAAATTAGCCGTTAAAGAGTTTGACTGCTGGCACAACGTGTGGGAGAAGTGATCTCAATTTACGACCTTGAGCATCTAAGCAATGAAAAAAAATTTGTACCTAATTACTCCTGATTTTGATGGGGATATAAGCTCGTACTTGGCTTCACTGAAAAAAAGCATTGAGCACTTCTCTCCTAAGAGAGTTCAGTTTCGCTCTAAAAATCTGGATCGAAAGCAATATATAGAGATGGCGAAGTGTGTTTCAAAACTATGCAAAGAGTCTGGGGCAGATATCATTGTTAATGCCGATGTTGATGTGTTTAATGAGTTGCAGTCTGAAGTTGATGGACTTCACCTAACCTCAGTCGAAATGACAAACACAAAAGAAAGACCGATACCAAGCGAAAAACTATTGTCTGGCGCTTGCCACAATATTGAACAAGTGAAAATTGCTTCTCGTATAGGTTGTGACTTTGCCGTTCTTTGCCCAATATTTAAAACGCCGAGTAGCCCAAAGGGCATTCCGGTTGGGTGGCCATCCTTCAGTAAAATGGTAAGTACTACAACAATGCCTATATATGCGCTTGGCGGCATTGGTTTAGACGATTATGACACCGCTATTGCGAACGGTGCTTTTGGCATTGCAGCAAAGAGAGGTCTTTGGTTTACCGAGAACATCTTGAAAGATGAAGGTTGATATTACACTGCAATACTTAACTACTTTAGAGCTTTAGTTCAGTATTGCTCATATTGCTTATTGCACCAATAACCCCTTGATAGTTAAGGTATTGATAAAGCTTTGAATTACTGCATGGGAAACACCCTAACTTCACTTTAATCCCATTGAGTCTCTTATTGATTGTGGCGTGTGAGCAATGCATTTTCGATGCTATTTCTTTAATGGAGTTAAATTGCATCAACAACTCAATTGCAATGACTTCTTTTTTGGTCAAGGTAATGTTGTTAATGTTAAATTTATCATAATCATTGATAATTGCATTGTTGTTGCTATCTGCTTCTATTGTTGGGATGTTCGAATCGAAATAGCGAAGTGGAAACAATGCTTTGTCTCCATAGGTAGATATATATTCTCTAGATTTATGGCTCAAATGGTGCAGTAAACTGAATAAATCTGCTCGGGTAAGGCTTGTTGTCCGGAAGTAACCAAAGCTAATTATTTCAACGATGTTTTTATTTCTGTTCCTTATTTCAATCTTTTTTAAGTTACCACTGACGCTACTCAGTAATAGCTTATGTTTTTCTGCCATATTATCCCAATGAAATACACCAGGCTGTAATCGGTTAGGTAAGTTTTCATCCAAATTTTCTTCCCAGAACTTTAAATGCCAAAGATAGTTGGAGGGGATAGGTTGGATTGTTTTCTCTTCGAGATCTAGACGAGAGAACACAATGTTATGAAGGTTTTGACACTTTTCATTTAACTTAGTGATAATAGCATTCTGCGCCTTACATATTGCTTCTATGACATTGTTTTCAGCGTTCATTTCATTACCTGCGAAAATATTGTATGCCAGATAACACCTATTTCCGCCATATTCACAATAGACGGCAGTTCCGACATAAATTGGCCATTAACCTCAGAGCGACAGCGATAAGAACCTTTAAACTACTAGAACTCTAAGATAAACATTATCAATCTCTTATCATTTTTCCTACTCGATTGATAGTGTTTATTTTGAACACTATTAACTTGATCTTCCTTTTAATACGGTTGCTATTGTTTACGCGTAAGTGTGAAAAACAGCAAGAGCAAGGGCAAATTAACGAACTAAAAGTGCCATTCTTTTTTGTGAACGCCATTTGTTTAACTTTTAAATTTGTTTAATTCTCGGTGAAAAGGAGCATGAAATAGAGCATACGGATATAGGGTCATGGATAGGTTTTGAACTGTATTTGCTTGAAAAATAAATATGAGGAGACGGCATGTTGGTTTTAAAGTTTTTACCAAAATGGTTCCTGTATTATATTGAGTGTCGATGTTCAAGAAGACCATGCATTCACTTTACACGTTTGCTATTTATTGAAAACAGCTTTTGGATTGAGTATAAAATCGGCATTTCTTCACGAGTGTATCAAGCGTTGCCTGAAGAGTTGGAGAAATTAGTTATTTGGTATCAAGTATCAGATAAAGAATTGGAAAAATTGCACTCATTTCAAACCCTCAATCTGATCTATAAAAACTTAATGCCATTTTTAGCAGATGAGCAGTTACAAAAATTTGTAAAATTCGTCATTAACTTATCAGAACACCAATAATCAAAAATGTGTGATGATGAATATTTAATTTGACTATCCTTACAAAACAGTTTGTATTTAACGGAATATATTTTTTTGAGGCTATTTGATGGAAACAAATTTAGGCGAGAGACTAGAGCGGGCAATTTTTGAATCGCAATTGACGCAAAGTCAGCTTGCTGAAAAAGCGGGAGTAACACAGCAAAGTATCAGTTACATTATTAAAAATAAGTTAAAAGAGTCCAAATTAGCTCCAAAGTTAGCTTATGCACTTGGGGTTGATCCAAGCTGGTTGATCCTTGGTGTGGGAACGTTTTCTAAGAGTTCTGGTTACGAAATCCCTATCATCAACTGCTTTGTTCAGTTGCAAAAGCTTTTAAGAGATCAGCAGACCACTTTTATTGCTCCGACTTTATTCACGGAAGATTATCTCGGGAAACTAGCATTTGCGTATCAGACTGAGTTGAGGCAAGTAGCAATTTGTGGAGAGAAAGATACCTTTTCAGCAGATGAGTTTCTTTTGATTGAGCCAAAATCTTTCCAAGTCATTAATGAACCCAGAGAGGGGGCATATCCGATATACGAGTGGAGAAACAGAAGACTTGAATATTGAATGCCAGTGAGCATTACATCATTACTTCCTTTTTTATCATCTCTTTCTAACCATCCTCAGGTCTGAAATTAACGACTGTTGAATATACCTTTACTAAAAAATTTGTATTGGTGAGTGATCTTACAAAAAAATTACGGAACAACCACTCAGTATCAAGTTTAAAGCTTTTTCTTGTACCAATTAGCCTTGCCATAAATAGTGCGCCTGCTCAGTGATTACTTCGTTGTAATCTCTCTCAAGTGCTTGCTGCTATGGCTCATTAATGTTCTAAACTCTAACTTCTAAACGGCAATCTGATTGGCAACGCTAGTGTCTGCCAATACTAGAATTCAGTTTCAAAGCTTAATTAAAACTGAACATTATTGAACTAATTTTATTCTGATTTATAACGATTTGCTTTTTATTCAATCGGTTATGTTTTGATTGCAAACTTCAGAAAATTTCAATGTTCAATATTCATTTGCAAAAGTTTGTATATTTAAAGATATTTTGTTTTATACAAATAAATTTATCTGTCGATTAATTTGGAGATATCTATGCGTGGTTTTAATAGAAAAGGGGCAAGAGGCAGAGAAGTACAGCAAATATGGTACACAAAAACAGATCTGTGTAATTACTTGGGAATAACATATACCACTTTTTATCGATGGGTTAGGCACAAGAATTTTCCTGAGCCAGAGATGTTCCACCTATGCCGCACCGGCCGCTATGACATTCGCAAAATTGAGGCTTTTTTGACACACAAAAGTTAGTGAAACAGTGTTGAATGTTCGCTTGATACTAAAGAGGTAAAGCGATGTATCCAGAACTCCATAGTGAAATCTTGCAGCGTCTGACAACGGATTACGACTTTAAAAAGCAAAGTGGTGAGTTTCTTCAACAAGGTAAATGCCCCAATTGCGGTAAGCGTGAGTTCTATACTCACAAACAAAATCCTTGGGTATTGCGCTGTGGTCGCTTAAACAAATGCGGGCTTGAATTACACATTAAAGATGTCTATCCAGATTTGTTTAACTCTTGGAGTGAACGGTTTCCCATACATCAACAAGCTGATACCAACAAAGCGATTAATCCAAAAGTAACTGCTGATGCCTACCTTAGCATTGCTCGTGGTTTCGATTTGCAATTGATAGATGGCTGGTATCAACAGAGTTCGTATTACAACAGTGAATTAAATGCCGGAACTGCCACAGTCAAATTTCAGTTAAGCAATGGTTGTACGTGGGAGCGATTCATCGATAACCCAGAACGCTTTGGCAATATGAAAGCGAATTTTACAGGTCGCTACAAAGGTTGGTGGTGGCAAGCGCCTAATTTTGACATTGATAAGTTAGTCGATAGTCAGTTTCTATGGATAACAGAAGGGGTGTTTGACGCCATTGCTTTGCTTCATGTAGGTATCATGGCCGTAAGCGCAATGAGTTGTCATAACTTTCCTGAACTGGCGCTTCAAGCACTAGAACAGCAATTGCTTGGTAAACAGAAACTAACACTGGTTTTTGCATTTGACTCTGGCATAGCAGGGGAGAAGTACACCAGAGTTTTCGCTAAAAAGGCGAGGGAACTTGGCTGGACGGTAACTGCAGCGCAGCCACCGAAAAAGCACAATCTGAAACTCGACTGGAATGAATTACTCATCCGAGACAGCCTGAACCATGATCAGCTCGAACACTATTTGTATTTGGGTAAATTATTACTGGCAGAAACCGCAATGGATAAGGCGACTCTGATCCATCATCAAAAAGTCGAAAACGAATTTTCTTTTGTTTTTAAAAACAATCTGTATTGGTTTAAATTTGACCCAAAGCAGTTTGACCGAGCCTATAAAAATCACACTGATGAAAAAGAAGCATCTGAGCGTCAATTACAACAAGCTAAGGCAGAAGCGACCAGCATTCAGTTATTGGCTCAATGTAATCCTCATGTGTTGTATTTTCAGAAAAACTTAACCACCAAAGAAAGCTGGTATTACTTCCGAATAGAATTTCCATACAGTGATGAAACGGTTAAAGACACATTCACAGGCAAAGAGCTAGCCTGCAGTCACGATTTTAAAAAGCGATTGTTGGATGTTGCACCTGGCGCACTATTTATTGGTGACAACTATCAGCTCAATGCCATCTTACGGCAGCAATTTTACCAGCTCAAAAATGTAAAACTGATGGACTATACAGGCTACCACCCTGTGTATCATTGTTACGTGTTTAAAAATGTGGCAGTGAAAGCAGGCAAGCTTTATTACGTTAACGCTGAAGATTATTTTGATATCAATCGCCTGTGCATCAAAAGCCAATTACCCGTTGATGTTACGTTAAATGCTGACTTCAACGATTATCAAACTGAGTGGGTTGAACAGATCTGGCAAGCTTTTTCAGAAAAGGGCTTGATAGCCCTGGTGTTCTGGTTTGGGAGCTTCTTTGCTGAGCAAATTCGTGAACGTTGCGGCAGTTATCCTTTTCTTGAAATATCAGGGGAGCCTGGAACCGGTAAAACAACCTTATTGGTATTTTTATGGCGATTAGCGGGGCGAGATAGAAAAGAAGGCTTTGATCCCAGTAAATCCACCGCTGTTGGTGTTTACCGCAGTATGGAGCAAGTCTCGAATCTTCCGGTTGTGTTTATTGAAGGTGACCGCAAAGAAGATAAAGAGTTCAGACAAAAGCGCTTTCATTGGGATGAGTTGAAGAATGTCTATGATGGCCAAAGTATTCGCTCAAAAGGGGTGTGTAATACTGGCAATGAAACCTACGAACCGCCATTTAAGGGCTCAGTAGTCATCGCACAAAACGCTGAGCTGAAAGCATCAGAAGCAATAATGGAACGCATTGTTCAGTTACGTTTCGCCAAGGGTAATCAAACCAACGCATCTCGCATTGCGGTCGAAGCGTTAAAGCGCACACGAAGTCATGATGTTTCTGGCTTTATGCTCAAATCTATTTTGAAAGAGAAAGAACTACTCGACGCCTTTGATGAAAAGCTGGAGCATTACACCGAAATTGTAAGAGCCTTTCCTGAAGTCAAAGAAGAGCGAATTATTCTCAACCATGGGCAAATGCATACCTTGCTTGACGTGCTGAGTTTGATGGTGCCATTAAACGAACAGCAATTAGAGCAAACTCATGCTTATATTTCTCAATTAGCGATTAAACGACAACAAAGCCTAAGTTCAGATCACCCTATGGTTGAAGCATTCTGGGATGTGTATGAGTTTCTTGAAGGAGACAATGACAAAATCGTTAACCACGCCATTGATAACAAAATCGTTGCGATTAATTTGAATCAATTTGTCGAAGAAGCGGTAGCGAGAAAACAGTCCATTCCATCTTTAATCGATTTAAAGCAAGTGTTGCCTTTTTCTCATAAATACAAATACGTCGAACACAACAAAACCGTTAAAAGTGCAGTACACCGAAGGCTTAAGCAACAAATGCCAAATTTGAAGTTAGCGGAAACCAAAAAGTGTTGGATTTTTATATTAGGGGGATAACATGATCAATGCAAAATTAATGAAAGCAACATACTGGGCAAGACGAGAGTTTTCCGCAGGTTCGGTTCCCTGCCATAACACCATTAAAAAATGGATAAATGACGGCGTGATCTCTGGTCGCGTTATAGGAAATAAGGCTTATGTATTCGCATCTGAAAAAGCTGGATTGGATAACAATGTTTCCAGAGTTGTTAATGAGCTACTAAGGCAGCAATGAAATGGCCAGAATGCGCAAAACTAAAAGTGCAGCGAGCTTACCTGAGCATTTGTATTATGACTCTAGACGAAATACATATCGCATTAAATTAGTGACAGGGAAGTTTAAATCGTTGGGAGTGAATCGTGAAATTGCGATATCGATTGCAAAAGAATACAACCGCTTAGCACGTTCATCAGTTGGTTTAACGGCTGAGTCATTGCTTGAGGAACAAGACTTACTCAATGAACAACCATTTTCCAAAGAAGTCGATAGATTGTTACACCGTATATTTCAGGAAGAGCGGCCGTCGGCTGTCATAAAGAAAGTAATGAGGAATGATGCCGATAGGGTGAAAGTGTTTTTCATTAAAACACCTGGATCTCAAATAAAGCTAGAGCATGTAACAGAGTACTTAGAACACTATCATGCTAACTCAAGCGCAGAAGTCTATAACCGAAAAATATCATGGCTTAAAAAATTGTTTTCGTATGCAATCGACGAAGGCTTTATGGAGTTTAACCCTGCCGTTTTAAAGAAAAAGCGTCGGCTTGATGATAAAAAACGAAAACGTTTAAAAATAGAGTGGTTTAAGGAGATACATGATGCAGCCCCATTGTGGTTGAAAACAGCAATGGATTTATCATTGCAGACAAGCCATTCCAGAGCAGAGATATCAAGAATTAAATATAAAATTTACGACATAAAAAGCAAAACTTGCGGCTGTTGTTGGCATAAACAACCAAAATTGACAGCGAATGGTTTGGAATATGGCAAAATGTATATTCATCGACGTAAAGTGACGAACAAAGATGCAGCCAATGTAGCCATTCCAATAGGAGAAAAACTGAAAGGAATAATTGATAGAAGTCGTGATAGTTTGGTCAGTGAATATATTGTGCACCGTCTTCCCATTAAGTGTTGTAATAAACTCAGCAAAGATGTGAAGCATCTAACCCAAGTATCACCAACACTCATAAGTAAGACATTCTCAAAAATACGTGATCAAGTCGGTTGCTGTAATCATCTTACAATGGCAGAACGTCCAACTTTCCACGAAATAAGAGCATTATCAGCATTTCTCTATAATTCAAATGGTGTAAATCCTCAAGCACGTATGGCGCATACAGATGCAAAGAGTACTCAAATCTACACTAAAAACCATATTGATTGGGTTGAAGTGCCTTACGCTGAGATTGAGTTGTGAATATGTGCGATATGTCATGTCTATAAAAGCAGATATTTTGATGGAATGGATAACATTGAAAATCTGCTACCACAGTGATTTAAAATTACAGATCGTTAAATGTTTTGTAACTATCAAATAAGCACTCAGTGATAAAAGATTCAAACAACAATTTAAAACAGAAGCGTGTAAAAAAAAATTCTGTAGAAAGTAGAGGCTTTGCGCAGATTTTGCGCCAATTTTGCGCAAGTTAACCTTCATTCGTTCTTTATAAGTTGAAAAAGGTACTTAAAACATGAAGATAATTGGTACAACCGAGTGGATTCGAACCACCGACCCCTACCATGTCAAGGTAGTGCTCTAACCAACTGAGCTACGGTTGTATATTTTGAAGTGTTCGTTTGAACGGCGCTTATAATATGCATTGTTGCAGCGCCTAGCAAGCAATAAATTAATAAATTTAATTCGATTGCTTGCTTGTTGCCCATATTGACTGATTCTGCTTCAACTTTCCGTTACTTGATGTCTTTTTTGAATTACCATAAGTCTAAATGCAAATAATATTGCAGCTGAAGATAAGCCTGCAATTAACCCTATCCAAAAACCTTCGGCGCCCATAGCTGGAACGATAAAATCTGTTCTTCCTAATACATAGCCGAGACTCATGCCGATCCCCCAGTACGAGATAAGCGTAATGTAAAAAGCACTTTTTGTATCTTTATAGCCTCTCAATGCACCTGCAGCCACTACCTGTATGGAATCGGATAACTGGTACAAGGCGGCTAAAAACATAAGACCAGCAGCCAGTGATACTACTGTGGGATTGTCATTATAGAGATATGCAATTGGTGTTTTCAAAATGACAGTGATTAAAGCGGTGATTACAGCCAAACCAAATGCGACCATTAAACCGACTTTGGTTACCGTTTTAGCTATTTCGGGCTGATTTCTACCTAAATAATATCCGATCCGAATCGTTACGGCCATGCCAATGGATAAAGGTAACATGAACACGATTGATGAGAAGTTCAAAGCAATCTGATGACTGGCCACCACATTTGAACCTAGCGGTGCAAGAAGGAGTGCAATGACGGCAAACAAGCTGACTTCAAAAAGTAGTGCCATTGCAATTGGCATACCCGCAATGAACATTTCTTTCATCATTTTTAAGTCAGGAGCATAAATATGAGAGAAAAGATTTAAAGGTTTAAATTTTTGACTGTAGAGAACATATATGGTCATTGCCAAGAACATTCCCCATATAACAAGTGCTGTGGCAATACCGCAACCAGCACCGCCTAATGCAGGCATTCCAAAATGACCATTAATAAAAATGTAATTTGCAGGGATATTGATCAACAATCCGACAAAACCAATGATCATGGTCGGCTTTGTGAATGAAATACCTTCACTGCAACATCGTAAAACTTGATATAATACGAATGCTGGTGCGCCCCATTTTATACCATCGATATACCCAAGAGTTAAATGTGCTAGAGCAGGCTCTATAGACATTTTAGATAAAAATACTTCTGAATAACTCAAAAGTAAAATTACAATGGCAGCACCAATCAACCCAAGGTAAACACCTTGATAAGCAAGTTTTGGAATGGCTTTTAATTGGTTGGCTCCATAATGGTGTGAAATAAATGGGGTGAAGATAAGTAACAAGCCTTGAACGAACAAGATTGCAGGGGTCCATAGGCTTGTGCCTACAGCAACTGCAGCCATATCTGTTGCACTTATTCGCCCAGCCATTACTGTATCAATAAACCCCATCAGTGTTTGGGTGACTTGCGCTATGAGAATAGGCAGGGCAAGTTGGATCAAGCGTTTGACTTGATAGACTGAATGATTCATAAAATTCCTAAATAAATCAGAGAAGAAATATGTTTACTGGAATTGTACAAGCCACTTGTAAAGTGGTTTCGATAGAAGCAAAACCCGGCTTTAAAGTTTTAGAGCTAGACATTGAATCGTATTTAACTCAAGGGCTTAAAATAGGAGCCAGTGTTGCGGTCAATGGGGTTTGCCTTACCGTTACAAAACACGAGAATGATAGTGTCTTTTTCGATGTGATGGAAGAAACTTTAGCGCTCACAAATTTAAATTTTTTAAAAGTGAGGGATAAAGTAAATATTGAACGTTCTTTGACCTTTGGCAGTGAGATTGGAGGGCATGTTTTATCAGGTCATATCCAAACTCAAGCCAAAATAGTAAAGATTTCGAATACCGATGAACACCACAATATCGAGCTTGAAGTTCCATCACAGTGGATGAAATACATCATGTATAAAGGCTTTATTGCAATCAATGGCTGCAGCTTAACTATAGGAAAGATTAAAGAAAATAAGTTTCTAATACACTTGATACCAGAAACATTGAGACTTACAAATCTAGAGAGCTACTCTGTCGGAGATACATTTAATATCGAGATCGACAGTCAAACACAGACAATTGTGAATACTGTTGAGAGATATTTGAAGCAGTCCTGATAAATAGCGGGGTATTGTAAATGACCTAGCTTCAATAGTTTTATGCAGTTTACTTAAGCCCATTCTTAATTTAAGCAGTGTGGCAAGCTTTTTAAAGCTTCCTTTTCTCCAAGATAAACCATTCTTTCATTCGATATGATGAATTCCTGCTTGTTTTTTGATTCAGATACACTTAAATTTAAACAAGTGTTTAAATTTTTATTGGATTCTAAAATGTACCCTTATCAAGCACCTATCAATGAAATGGAATTTTTATTAAACGATGTATTTGATGCAGATAATGTATGGCAGCAATTACCCAAATTCGAAAATGTGCTTGATAGTGAAACTGCTTCAGCAATCTTGAGTGAGGCAAGTAAACTGAGCGAAGAGTTAATCGCACCACTAAATCGAAATTCAGATGAACAAGGTGTCAAACTAATTGATAAAACAGTCATTACTCCTGATGGCTTTAAAGCCGCTTATAAAGAAGTTGCAGCCGGAGGCTGGGTAGGTTTATGCGGCAACGACGAATTTCAGGGAATGGGCATGCCAAAAATGCTTGGCGTTCTGGCTGATGAAATGTTTTATTCTGCTTCAAACTCGTTCACTTTATACAACTCTTTAACCAGTGGTGCTGCGCTTTGTATCGAGTCACATGGTAGTGAAAAGTTAAAAAACTTTTTTCTACCTAAAATGTATAGCGGTGAATGGGCTGGAGCAATGGCGATGACGGAAGCTCATGCTGGCTCCGACTTGAGACACTTAAAAACGACTGCAGTAAAACAGGATGAACATTATCTTATTTCTGGGTCCAAAATTTTTATTACTGCTGGTGAACATGATCTAGCAGAGAATATTGTGCATTTAGTGTTAGCTAAAATTAAAGGCCAGAATTCACTTTCACTGTTTGTGGTTCCGAAGTTTCATTGCAGTCAATTTCAAGGTCTTGGTGAATTCAATAATGTAACCGTTGGTGCAATTGAGCACAAAATGGGACTTCATGGTTCAGCAACTTGTGTGATGCATTATGAGGGATCTGCAGGGTACTTAATCGGTGTGGAGGGTAAAGGATTAGCCTGTATGTTCACGATGATGAATTACGAGCGTCTTGCTATAGGCATCCAAGGGTTAGCCAATTCAGAATTTGCCTACCAATTAGCCAGCAAATATTCAAAAGAAAGAGTGCAAGGTAGTGCTGTGTCTCCATCTGGTGAAAAAATATCTGCAAGCGCGCTTGTTCATCACGGAGACGTACGCAGAACATTACTGAATATTAGATGTTTAACGGAAGCTGGCAGAGCTTTGTCAGTTTTTACCGCAAAGCAATTAGATTTGAGCAAATATGCGCAAGGAGAGCGCCAAACCAATGCATTAAATCTAGCGTTACTCCTAACGCCTATTACAAAAGCTTTTTTTACCGATCGAGGCTTAGAGAATGCCATTGCTGCACAGCAAGTTTTTGGTGGTCATGGTTACATCAGGGAAACAGGTATTGAGCAGATTGTCAGAGATAGCCGAATAGCTCAAATCTATGAGGGAACAAATGGCATACAAGCGCTCGACTTCCTTGGCCGAAAAGTAGTAAAAGATGAATTGAAATCGCTGAAGTCTCTTCTGCACTCTTTTAGTGAAGATATGCACTCATTTAAAATGGGTGATGATAAAAAAATTAACCAATTACAGCAGTTATTTTCAAAACTTGAAAATGTAGGCGAACAGATAGCAATCAGAAGTAAAGAGGACGCAAATCTCATCAACTTCAATGCGGTAAATTACTTAGATGCCGCAGGTTATATCATTTACGGGTATTTTTGGTTATTGATGCTTGAAAAATCAGTTGATAGCCAACAAGTTTGTTTTGAAACTAAGAGCATACTTTGTGAGTATTACTTTGATACATTTATGCCAAAAGCTGCGGGGTTACTTGAGCAGCTTTCAGCTATGAAAACAGAAATAATGAATCTTGAGGTGGATAAGCTCTAGCTACTCCCATTCTTAATTTGTTCAATAAACCCTTTTAAGAAAGCAGCTTCAAATGGCTGCTTTTTTGATTGCTTATGACTAATACCATTTTCCAAAATCGCAAAAGCATACTTATGTTTCCCTTTAATATTAATATATCCAGCGAGGCAGCTCACGCCACTCATTGAACCTGTTTTAGCTGTAATTATGTCCTTTAATGGAGGATGATTAAAAGCATGCTTATTGAGAAGCGTGCCACTTCGTCCGGCAACGGGTAAAGCGTTCGTCAATAGCTTTAACGTAGGGGTATCATGAATTGCCTTTAGGGTTTCTAATATCTGATGAGCTGAAACTAAATTATACCTCGATAGACCTGAGCCATCGGCAAGTACGGCATCAGAAAGATCTACGCCTAAACTCTTCATCGTTTTTTTGATCGCACGGGTACCATTTACAAAGCTACCTTGTGTTTTGAATTCAAGTTGACCAATCTTCTTCGTCAGAGTATCTGCAATCATATTGTCAGAATTTAACAGCATCTCTTTAAGTAAAGCTGGAAGCTTTTCAGAGTTATGGCGAGCAATAACCTTACTGATATGAACTTCATTGGATATGAGGTTGATTTTATTGTTTGACACCCTACCTGATACACGTATTCCAAGTTCAGACAGGCTCTGGGCTACGAAGTCTAAAGCGAATTGTTGTGGATCTGGAATTGCGACTTCTAGAGGCACTTTCCTTCTATTATGATGACACCCATCAATAACATAATGATTAATTGAAACCTTATTTAACGCCATTTCACAATCTTGTTGGACGTGTTTTGGGTCAAAATACACGGTGCTGGTAATTTGCAATGGTACATGTTTGAAGATGTGTACTTTACTTTTGTTGCCTTTTGTCGGTAAAAGTTCTGCTGTAACGCAATTTTTATCCAGAATATACCCAGAGATTGGTGCGGCGAAACAAATACCTAAATCATCCCAAACCCATCCTTTTGCTCTCGACGTTTTTTTGAGAGGTGCTGACAGAAGTACATTACCTGAAATGTGTTTTACTCCAAGTGATTTAACCTGTTGTAGTAATGTATATAAGTCGTTTGTGGTTAAACTTGGATCAGCATCAAATCTTATGTATAGATTTCCTCTCAACGTACCATTGACTATTTTGCCATTGGTCTCTATTGATGTTTGGTATTGAAATTTGGTGCCCAATTCTTTAAGGGCTGAAGATGCAATAAACAGTTTCTGAGTACTTGCAGGTAACATTAATTGATGCGCATTATAGCTGTATATAGGTTTATTGGAGGTTAAGTCCCAAACGGCTACTGAAACAGAGGAGCTTTTTGGTTTAACTGCGGTAATTAAAATATCTAATGGATCTAATGCAAAAGCATGTGACGAAAATAAAAAGAGCAATAATAAAATTGGCATGGATGTTTTCTGGTTATTCATTTCATTCTTGTTAATTAAAGTCATTAGTTCAAGTATGCAAATACCTGCGTAAATAGCAAAAGAAACTGCTGAAAAATCGGTTAATATTACTCGCCTATAACTTTTTATTGACTAGGGGTTGGGGGATCTTTGCTGTCACGATTCCGATAGTTATGCCGCTGGCTCAGTCGATGGATGCAAATATACCGTTAGTTATCCGAGCGCTATTATCGGCTTCATCTTTTGGTAGCCAAGCTTGTTTTTATTAAGACTCAACGGTACTTGCTGCACAAGGAGCAGGGTGTAATCTAGTGAGCCATGCTGTGACTCAACTACCTTACACATTAATTGCTGCAACCCTAGCGTTTGTTGGTTTTATCGCAATGGCTTAATAATAGATAAATATTACAGTGGTGTCATTTTGATGGCGCTGCTGATAATAACTTTTAAACTCATTCCTTTTAGTCAATGTGTGTCTTATTTTTTAATTAATTAGAGTATTCATGTTCTCACGAAAGCTTTAAGTAGTGTTTGGTGTTGTCTGTATTATTTTAGGAGGCAAATGATTGACGATATCATACTTTACTAATGACTGTTAAAATTCGTTTTTTGTTAATATTTAGACACTCTGTAAATTGATTTTCAAGCAGAGTGCCAATGTC
Organism: Parashewanella hymeniacidonis; assembly: GCF_016900895.1. Classification (GTDB taxonomy): domain Bacteria; phylum Pseudomonadota; class Gammaproteobacteria; order Enterobacterales; family Shewanellaceae; genus Parashewanella; species Parashewanella hymeniacidonis. Next base: position 7,860 of record NZ_JAFEUN010000074.1, on the reverse strand, counting down.
TTGTTATACTTTAATTGCTTAACTCAAATCATTACAAAAAGTAAGTGATTATATTGAGTGAATCCATTCAAAGTTAAACGAGATTTAAAGGGCTTTTAAATGCGTAAAAACTTACCTGTTACCAATCGCGAGTATCCATTCAAAGGCAGTGAGAGGCTGATATCTTCAACCGACGCGAAAGGAATTATAAAACATTGTAATGAAGCATTTGTACAAATGAGTGGCTATCAACGTGATGAATTGATTGGCTCTCCTCATAATCTTATTCGCCACCCTGATATGCCTAAGCCTGTATTTGCAGAAATGTGGAGTACGCTTCAAAAAGGTCGAGTTTGGATGGGGCTCGTTAAAAATAGGCGTAAAAATGGTGATCACTATTGGGTTAGTGCTTTTGTTACCCCTGTATTCGAAGCTGATAAGCTGGTTGGCTATGAATCTGTACGGGTAGCGGCTGATGAGTCAGAGAAAAAGAGGGCAGAAAAGGCTTATAAAAGGCTTTCAAGTGGACAAAGCTCGGTTTCTTGGACTGAGAAGTTAAAAGATGTTGTCGCTCAAACATTATCTGTATCCGTTCCTGCAATACTCGCATCGATAGTACTCGGTGTTTTTCATTCACCATCCGCTGGATTGATCTCCGCCGGTTTTGGACTCTTGAGTGTGTTTTGGGTTTTATTCTTTAGATATTCTGAGTGGAAGAATTTGATGAGCATCAGCCCACAGTCATACTCAAATGTAGAGGTTGCTCAGACTTATTTTCCTGAACGTGGAGTCGCAGCACAAGCAAAATTAGTGTTAGCGACAGAAATAGCACGCTCAAGGACGGCATTGACACGGATTAATGATTCAGTCACAAGTTTGGATGAAATTACTGATATTACGCAGACAGAGGCGAAAAAGACAGCGTCTGCTGTAGAAGAGCAAGGCGCAGCAACACAACAGATTGCATCTGCGATTACTGAGATGTCGCAAGCTATCCAAGAAGTCGCTGAAAAGATAGAGTCAAACTCTTCAAGTGCAGAAACGGCTATTCATAATGTAGATTCAGGCGTTAGTTTAGCCGGTGATGCATTAAAAGTGATCCATAATCTGAATGACTCTGTTAAGTCGATTGCCGTTACGGTTCAGGAACTCGCTGACTCAACGAGTCAGATTGGTCAAGCTGCTGACTTAATCACTACAATTGCAGATCAAACAAATTTGTTAGCATTGAATGCCGCTATTGAAGCTGCTCGAGCAGGTGAACATGGGCGAGGCTTTAGTGTGGTCGCTGATGAAGTGAGGGCATTAGCATCTAAAACACGCGAGTCTACTGATCAAATTCACAATGTTGTTCAAGATCTTTCAAAAAGAGCCAGTTCAGCTGTTGAAGCGGCAAAACAAGGTCAAATAGTAGCAGGAGATGGTGTTCAAGTTGTTGATAAAACAAAGAATGCACTTGGTGAAATTAGAGATGCAGTAAAGCAAATTACGGATATGACGTTTCAAATGTCTGCGGCAGTTGAAGAGCAAAGTTCAGTGGCTGATCATATTAACCAACAAATTGTTGATATTGCTGATGGCTCTAACCATACCAAAGAGGCTTCAGCACAATCACTTGAAGCCTCACATAAGTTAGAGAGTACAGTAAGCGTTTTTCGTTCGTTGATAAGTCGATTTGCCATAAAATAAGCACTAAACGGGACTACAAAACGGGACTACAATTTGAAAGTGAAGTACGAAAATTAATCAAATTGATTAAAAATTAATCTAAAAATACTTGACCATGATTCATAAAAGTTATAATTATAAGTTCTGTTTCTGTTTGATTTATGTTTGCTTAACGTTTCTTTTTTTGTTCAAAAATTCTTGTTGTTGCACGTAACAAGCTAGATTAAACAAAACAGTTATTAGCTAGATATTACGGAAAATTGCTGTAACTGAGGACATGAATATGAAAAGACAAAAACGTGATCGCTTAGAGCGTGCATTTGCAAAAGGCTTCCAAGCCGGTATGTGTGGAAGGTCTAAGGAGAATTGTCCATATTTAAACCCTGATCCCCGTTCTCAATGGTTAGGAGGATGGAGGCAAGGTGTTGATGATAGGTTAAATGGAATTCCAATTAAATAAATCAACTAAATTTTATTGTAGTAACAATTATGCGCCAGGGTTTTTCTGGCGCTTTTTTATTTTGAAATGCACTGCATACCGCTGACTACCATTGGATCGCCTTTTCCAAATTTCAAATAACAAGTTTCACTGGCCTTTAAAAGTTGGACTTTAGTTGTTGAACGAGTCCGTGTATCTGTATGAACACCATTAATCAGAATAAGTGGGGAGTCGATGCTTATCACTGATGAAGTTAAGAATGCCGTTTCTGACATCAAAAATGACGTCAGTTTTAATTGTTTCTCTATAACATTAGAAACGATACTCTGATTTGATTTATCAACTAAAATAGCTGGTTTAAAGTGGTTATTGGCTTCTTTGGATTTACATCCAGTTAACACACAAAAAGCAAAAACAAAGCCTATTAAATAAATGCGTTTCATTATCATATATCCATTAAAAAAGGAGCTCTGTAGCTCCTTTCAGATTAATAAATTTTGTTATTCATAACTTGATCAGTTAGCTCTGCAGGGTCCGATATTTCGAATCTGCTGTCACTTGAACCTTGTTCATGATTCTGAACTTGAGAAACGGAACTGGCAGCAATAATTGGACAGTTACCCGTTGAACGGTAATATAAAGCTGAACTTAACATGGCTTCACTTTTATCGCCTAATTGATGATTAAAGTCATCGACAGCCAGACAGCCAGGGATTTGAAAGCCAGTGATAGGGCTCGCTTGTTTTGGTTCGAACCCACTGGCATAACTTCCAAATCCTTTGTGGTTCACGCCTTGAAACTGAACGTTAAAGTAAGTTGTTCCACAATTATCGACAGGATAAAAACCATAAGGCTTACCACAGGTTTTACCTCCAACTTGAATTACTTCAACATCAATACCACGTAAGCCGTTCATTAGTGCTTCACTGGCTGAACAAGTATTATCTGTTGTTAACACAAACACACGATTTAAGTTTAATGTAGGTAGAGGTAAACCACTTGTAAGGCCGTCAGAAAAACCGAGCGTTTGATTGTAGAAAGGAATTGGAGCAATTCTTTCACCCGTTACAGGGTTAGTATTTGGGTATTTATCATTAAATTGAAGCAGTTCAAACGTTTTATTAGTAGAACTTTCACCAGAAATCATGTATGCCAATTGACTTGCAACTGCTAATAGGCCGCCACCGTTATAACGAATATCAATAACAAGATCATCAATATTGCTGGCCGACAGTTGAGCTACCGCATCTCTTAGCGCTTTTTCAGAAGGACTGTTGTGCGTGTTAAACTGAAAGTAGCCAATATTGTCATCATCATGCTGAATTGTTTGAACATTTAAAACGGGTGATCGCTCGAGCTCACTTGGACGCATCGATACTGTTTTCACTGCACCAGAAAAGACATGCTCAAACTGGAAACGATACTCTTGGGAGATGTTTGACGGAAATAAGCCCGCATTAATTATGTCTATGTCATTAGAGTCATTAGAGTTTATTACATCGACATCATTGACTTGTATGACCTCATCACCACGAATAACACCATTAGCTTCAGCGATTGAGTTTGGCTCAACATAGGAAACTACAATCTTTCTTGGAGGGCTTTTACTGATTACCTTTAAACTCATTCCGTAACTTAATGAAACACCAGCCTGAGTTCGTTTTCTGTACTCTTCCGTATTGCGAGTAAAGTGAAAATTGTCCTTATCTTCTCCAGTAAACTCGTCTTTCTCGGTCGTTCTCAATTTTTCAAAATAATCAGGGACGTTAAACGGAGTGGGGTCAATATCATCAATTTCTTCATACCATAGGTAACTATCATTTGCCCATGAGCGAAGCCACATTTTTTCATGCATCGATGTTCCACTAAGATCTGGAAAATCACCAAGACGAGGTGACTCACAATAATCTTTAAACTTGGAAGCGGCTTCAAATGTATCTTGTTCCCATCTTAGGTTTTCAGAAGAGTCTGGTTGAGTGGCGGACTTACTATCGCTGCCACCTCCACAGCCGAATAGAAAGGCCGAGGTTAACAGAAGTAATAACTTGTTATTTAACATTGTAAACTCCGTTAATATATAATCTAACAAAATTTACATTATTTAAAACTTAATTCAACAATTTAGATTGTATATTATATTGCTAAAGCGGCTTTGTCGGTATGATAAAAATGGCTTATCACAGTAGCTAAGGTTCGTGAACAATGGCAATTACTTGCTAATTTTATATCATCGGTAGTGATGATATTTTTGATTGTATTTTCTTCACGGTTGGTAGAGATGATGCAATCGACCTCTCTATTGATCAAAGTCTGTAAATAAGCAATCTTATCGGCTAATGACATAAGTTTTGCCAAAGACTTCTCTTGTAAAATGTTGTCTATAAAGAAAATTTTGGCTTTAGACTGATTTATGGCCTGAGCGTATTCTTCAATTAAGAGTGGTGGCAGAATGCTGCTAAAAAAACTACCAGGCCCTAAAATAATAATATCGGCTTCAGAAATTGATTTAATTGCAGGATTTAGAGCTTGAACCTTGGGATGCAAAGTTATTTGTCGAGGTAAACGTTGTAAATCATCAATCTGTGTTTCACCGAGAATGACCGAATTATCCTCAAGAACAGCTTTTAGATCCGATACTTCTTCTGTCATTGGGTATATATTTGCTTTGATATTAAGAAGGTTCTTAATCAGCCGGATTGCTGCGCTTGGAGTATTGCCCATTTGTTCAAGTGCAGTAAAAATTATATTGCCAAGATTATGGCCACCAAGTTCAATTTTACCGGGAAATCTAAAGGACAGTAATTCCTGTGAAAGTTCGTCGTCAACTAAACTAGAAATGCAATTTCTAATGTCTCCCCAAGCAATATTATTGTTTATTTTTCTAAGGCGACCACTCGAACCTCCGTTATCTGTGGTTGTGACAATTGCTGACAAATTGTTGCCTAGGAAGGAAAAAGCTTTTAAAACTTGAGGTAAACCGTGACCTCCACCAATCGCTACTACCTTGTTGTTTGGAGAGATGAGTACTTCAGACACAACGAAACCCTGTCATAATCTTAAAATAAAGATAAATTATATGACGTTTTTGTTAAAGTTTCCATGGCGTGTAATTGAGACAGATCATTTCTTAAGCATAATTTTGTGGTTACTGTTCATTTTCAATATACTATTAAACAAAATTACAATTAAAAGAACGGCTAACTTTATAATATGTTATTGAAAAGCGGTAAAATAGGAAAGTTTACTATAGCAATTGGAGCCGTACTCGTTATCATATATGGCTTCCGGGTTCACTTTTTGCCGACCTCTTTAAGTGAAGTTGAAGATCTCATTCTTGCTCCAAAGAATAAATCACAGACAACTTCTATCCCTGATTTTCAAAAGATAAGAGATATTCCAACCAGAAAAAAAGCATTTTTTGACTTTTTAAGCCCCGCAATTGAAGAACAAAATGCCTTAATTACCAAAGAACGTAACTTTTTACAGTCTGTTCAAAAAGTTCTGAGCTCAGGAAACATACTTGATGATGGCACTCAATTTAAAGTGACTCAGTTGGCAAAAAAGTATCAATTAAGTTATCGACGTTTCGACTCAAATACCATTAAAGAACTTCTCAAAAGAGTTGATACGGTTCCACAATCTTTAGTGCTTGTTCAAGCTGCGAATGAATCTGGGTGGGGAAGTTCGAGGTTTGCACGTGAAGGTTTAAACTTTTTTGGTCAATGGTGTTATCGAAAAGGCTGCGGGTTAATTCCATCATCTCGTACTAATGGGTTAACTCATGAGGTGACTGTATTTCCGTCAGTTGAAGCTTCTATTGCTTCCTATATGAGAAACTTAAACTCAAATGCAGCTTATAGTTTATTTCGTTCAATTCGTTATGATCTGCGCAAGCAAGGTAAACAAGCAGATGCTGCTGAATTAGTATACGGGCTCGTTAATTATTCCGAAAGGCAAGAAGCTTATATTGATGAGCTTTTAGATATGTTGCGTCATAACAAAAAATATTTGGTACAAAAGTAATGTTTAAGAAAGTCCTTCTAGCAAGTTTGTTCGTCAGTTTCACATCAAGTGCGACTTCAATATCCGTAGAGTATAAAGATTTTTATAATCGAATGAAAAGCGTTAACAAGGGAAGCTATTCTCTTGTCAAAATGGGATTTTATTTACCCCAAACGGATGACTGTAAAATTAATTCGGGAAGCATCACTACTGAAAGGAAAAAATACCCTTTAAGTTTTTCATCGCACCAAGAGCTGTTTCTTCCTTATAACGAAAAGCTTAAAAGTGATCGAGCGCTCATTAATTTGGATTTAGCTGGCGATCCGAAAAAGTGTGGAATTCAAATACAAGTGAATGCCACTTCAATCAAAACTCAATATAAGCAGAAGCAATTAGATAACATTTATTCAGAAATGAATGCTTTGATGTCAAGTATGCAAGGCTTTCCTTTAAAATACTTTAGTGATGATATTGATGGACTGACGTTTACGTTTGCTTCGCCGAGTGAAATTAAAGTTGATGGTGAATACAAGGGAACCAAAAGTACATTTGAACTTTCAAAGGCTGAAATGGGAACACTAAAACAATTAAGCTTTTCTAAGAAACCATTAAAAATAAGTCCTTGGATTGGTGCCAAGTAAAATTAGAATACATTCTGCTTTGAACCTTTCGATGAATCGAAATGTTCAAAGCGTTATCTATGACAATATGAAAAAAAATTAAATTATCTTAAAAAATCTGCATGGATAGAAACAGCTTTAATTATATTTATACAGATAATTTGCTCGGTTTAATTTTTTAACATATTTCAATATGATATTTTTCTATAGAGCTTAATTTTGCTACTCTTTGGTTAGTCGAATATTTAAGTGATGAAATCATGAAGAAAGCAATCTCTACCTTACTCTGTCTATTTTCTATATCAGTCGGTTTTAGTGTACAAGCTCATGAGTGGAATATTGACTCATCGAAATCAGTGGTAAGTTTTGTTTCGGTAAAAAAGAACTCCATTGGTGAAGTGCATCGTTTTAAGTCAATTAATGGGAACTTAACAGGCACGGGGCATTTTGAACTCACGATTCCTCTTAAAAGTGTCGATACGGGAATAGCCATTCGAGACGAAAGAATGCAGAGTATGCTATTTGATGTTAGCCGGTACCCAAAAGTCATTTTCTCAGCCAACCTAAAGGGTAAGCTTCTAGAGAACATGGAGCCTGGTGATACCCAAGTAATAAGTACTGAAGGGCAGGTTGCGCTTCATGGTTTGATCCAAACATTACATTTTAAAGCTTATGTCGCCAAGCTGGCAGATAACAAAGCTATGGTAACGAGTTTAAAGCCGACCATCATTAATGCTTCTGATTTTAATTTAGTCTCTGGAATTGAATCTTTAAAAGAAGTTGCAAAGCTTTCAAGTATATCTTCTGCAATTCCTGTTTCCTTTGTTCTAGTTTTGAATAAGGACTAATTCCTCTCTCTGCAAGCATGACGATTACTCATGCTTGCGATACCTTTTTTTCGTCGTTCGATCTTTGATTCGGCATATTTTTTTATTTTTAGTCTTTGGAATATATCGGCGATTTTCATTTTTTCTTACAAACCTTTTGCATTTAAATGTCTTTTTATGACATTCTATCTACTGTTTATAAATAAGGGCTATCCACTTAGCTGCACCTATGTCAATATATAGGAATGACAAAGCCTTCACAATTGTTGCAAGCAGGTATTGATTACCCGAGGGATTGGGAAGAATTTGTAACATGGTTTTATGA
>NZ_JAFEUN010000073.1 GCF_016900895.1 Parashewanella hymeniacidonis | reverse complement strand
TCCTTCAGACCCTGCCGTTAGCCAACAACGCCCTTGCCATTCGGATTATCTTCCCCTCAGTCGGGGCGATACAGGTTTCTTTCAACCTGTCGGGTTTGCCAGCTTCGCTGGGCAAACAAAAAAAGCAATGCCATTGCATTGCTTTCCACACTTCACAGCGCAGTTAATTAACGCTGTCTTTTAGTGCTTTACCAGCTTTAAACTTTGGAACTGTCGCAGCAGGGATTTGAATCTCTTTACCTGTTTGTGGGTTACGACCCGTTCTTGCAGAACGAGTTGAAGTTTCAAACGAACCAAACCCTAAAATAGATACTTTATCACCTGATTTCAGTGCACCAGTAACAGCACCTTCAAAAGCACTTAATGCGCGTCCTGCTTCTGCTTTTGTGATTTCAGCTTTCTCGGCCATGATGGCAACAAGTTCACTTTTATTCATATTGTTGTCTCTTCTTTCCATAGATAATTCAAGTAAGACTCTACGTTTTTAACGTATGTATTACCACTTTCATAAACTGAGCGAATAACTCATTCACGTAATATTTTAAGGCTTAGCCTAAAGTTCAGTGCTTTATATTGAATTCAAACAACGAAGAAGTGTTTCTTAGAATTACTGCCAATAACTGCAAGCGAGAGGTCATTTTTCAACCTTCATTTCCTAGTATAGACACATAACTCGGGAGTTACACCAGAAAAGTTTATTGTTGCTTAAAATATTTTATATTTTTTACGCTGAATGCTACCCACCATTGGAAGCTTAAAAACCCAATAATAGCCACAACTAAAGGTAGCATCGGAATAGTATGCCCTTCAAAAACGACCTTAACATCTTCAGGTGTAATTTGATAAGCAATCACTGCCGTAGCACCAAGAGCAACTACGCCCAATGTTTGACAAGCGAGGTAAACCCTTAAAACAATGAGCGTCCACGATTCAACTCTCCATACCCCATACAAAACAGGTAATACGCCTACGGTAAACATTTCTAATGAATTCGCATCAACAAACCGCCAAACAGCCGCAATGACAATAAGTACGTAAAAAATACTAAGAATACGCAGAGATAAAGGCATGAGTAATATCTATTATGCAAGGAATGTTGAGAATACTAACGGTTTGACGCAGCGATAGGAAGTCTTTAATAATTATCGTAATTTAATAGACAATGTCGTGCTGGTTCACAAATTAACAAATGAATAAAAACTAAACTAGAATTAACAGAACTTCAGTAGTACAAACCTGTCAAATACAATAAGTTACTATTAATAAATCTCAAGTTAGGAGGAACCATGAATAAATTAGTATTAGGGCTGGTTGCATTACTATTTACTGGTGCTGCATCAGCTCACGACGCAAAAAAAGATGAAACCGTGAACATTGAAAACGGAAGTGTATCGGTGATTTGGCAGTCACCAGATCATTATCGTGATATAAAGTCGTCAGGCGAATTACAGTCTCGATTTCAAGCAAGGCTTTTTAAAGATTTAACAAAAAGCTTAAGTAAAGAAGCTAAAAAGGTTCTCAAATCCAAACAGAAGCTTCAAATGATAGTCACTGACGTTGATTTAGCTGGCGATGTTCGTCCAAGTTTTGGTGCCGGCGCATCCGATCTTAGAGTTGTAAAAGATGTTTATCCTCCAAGATTTAAATTCACTTATAAAGTGACTCAAGAAGGTAAAGTCCTTGCAACAGGCAAGGAGAACATCTCCGATTTGGGCTTCTTAGATCGTATCCAACCAGCCTTCGATCGTCCGTTTAAATACGAAACTCATCTACTAAATAGCTGGATGGACAAAATGGCAAAAACTAAATTAAAATAATTATTTAGACTTCGTTTTTAGTAATTGTAATGTTTGTAATATCACACCCAAGCGGGCAACCACATCAGCAATAGCTTGATTATCGGGTTGCTCCTGCTTTTTTAACCCTTCAAATTCCTCGACAAGCTCTGCAACATAGGGCTTGAAACGGTTGCTCTCTACAACAAACCCCTCATCTTTAGTAAAAATACTTTTATACTTTCCGTGACCAGCTTGCTTCAATGAGTCCAATTGCTGATCAGCATCAATTGCCTGACGGTACACCAATTGAATATTTTGCTGAATTTGTTCAAAAATTTTGCTATACGACATACACTGTTCTCAATATCTTAATTGACAGGGATTATAAAAGATTATGAAGCAAAGCAGCAAAAAGCTTAATGCATTAATTTTCGTTTTTTTCTATTTTGCATTATCTACGGCGTCAGCCAAAGAATCTGACACGCCGCCTTTCTTTAAAATCAGTTTACGAGGACACACTGCCTATCTTCTTGGTTCAGTCCATGTCGGTAAGCAGGATTTTTACCCTTTACCTAATTTAATTAAGCATCAGATTAACCATAGTGATGCGATCTTCCTCGAAGCAGTACCTTCTGCTGAAGACCAGCACCTCATTAAAAAATACTCTCATCGATCTAAAACCGATAAAAATCAAAACAAAGCCTATGATAACTATTGTAAGACTCATCACCGATTATGTGCTGCACTAAGTCGTTTTTCAGTTTGGGTTCAAGCGACTCAAATTACCCTCTTTCGATTAAATCAATTAGGCTACCATGCCAACTTAGGCATTGAATCTTACCTCATTGAAAATAAAGGTTCAAAGCTGCTATTACAGTTAGAAAGTACAGAGTTTCAATTAAAACTGATGAGTGAGATGAGTAAGGACATACAAGAGTCAATGCTGACCCAATCGATCACGGCTTCGGACAGTCAAGTAACGAACATGTTTGCAGCATGGCGCCGAGGCGATTTAAATGCGATTGATGCCCTTTCTCAAGATAAATTAAAACGACAAGGTGATCAGGAGTTCATCGATAAATTACTCTGGCAGCGTAACAAAAGTATGGCGTCATCCATCATAGATAAAATACAAGAACGTTCGAAGTATCAACTTTTCATTGCAGTTGGTGCAGCGCATTTAGCTGGAGAAAAAAGTATTAATCAATACCTTAAAAAAGCAGGTGCAAAAGTGGAGAGCTGCTGGAGCTCTCCATCAATTTGTCAGTGACGGAAGCCGCTGGCTTCGTTCTGACCTAAGGACTTAACTCTTGGATGTGAGGTTAAGTGTTCGATAGCTTGCTTATAATCTCGCATTAACAAGCAAGCTAAATCTTTACTGAATCCTCGTTTAACCAAGATCCTTTGAACCACAGTTTTTTGCTGGTTTACAGGGAGTGCGTAAGCTGGAACTTGCCAGCCTTTATTCCTTAATCTATCCGCTAAGTCATAGAGATTGAAATCCGTTATATGCTCTTTTAGCTTCCAACTAATGACTGGAAGTCCACCATTACCGTTATAGATAATGTCAAAATATCCCAGTTGATTAATTTCATTAGCAAGGTAAATGGCGATATCTCGACAGGTTGACTGTATGGCTTGATAACCTTCAAAGCCTAAATGCAAGAAATTATAATACTGCGCAATGACTTGCCCACTGGGTCGAGAAAAATTAAGGGCGATATCAGGCATATTGCCACCAAGATAATTTACATGAAACACAAGATCATCTGGCAAATCTGACTCTGTGTGCCACAATATCCAACCGACACCCAAAGGTGTTAATCCAAACTTATGGCCAGAGGCATTAATGGAGCGAACTCGGCTCAATCGAAAATCCCATTTAAGGTCTGATTGAATAAATGGCGCAACAAACCCACCACTTGCAGCATCAACGTGCATAGGAACATCAATACTTGTTGTTAATTGAAATTCGTCGAGTGCTTTTGCTATCTGCTCGATAGGATCATACTGGCCTGTAAACGTCAGCCCTAACGTGGCAACTACTGCAATGGTGTTTTCATCACAATGTTTAATTGTGGCTTCGGGCGTTAATTGGTAACAATCTTGCTCCATTGGTACTTCACGTAATTCCACCCCCCAATACCTTGCAAACTTATGCCAGCAAACTTGTACAGGCCCTGTGACAAGATTAGGCTTATCAAAATCTAGGCCTTGTGATTTTCTTTTTATTTGCCATTTTCGAAGTAATGCTAATCCTCCCAGCATTGCAGCTTCACTTGAGCCGGTAGTTGAAGTCCCCAGTGCTGACTCTCCACTGCTTTCTCCATGCCAAAGATCAGAAATAATGTGAATACAACGCTTTTCAATTTCGGCCGTTTGAGGATACTCGTCTTTATCGACGATATTTTTGTCAACAGCAATAGCCATAAGCTTTTCGACTTCTGGCTCAACCCAGGTTTGACAAAACGTTGCTAAATTTTGCCTAGAGTTTCCATCCAATATCAGTTCATCTTTGATCAACTGATAAATTGTATTTGAGGAGTGACTTGTTTTCGGAAGTTTATCTTTAGGAAGCTCTTGCTTAGATTCAGCAGTACTGAATACTCCACCCTGATACGAGTCCTGTTTGCGATGCAGCATTTAACCCTCTCGAAATCGACAGGTTTGCATGTCAGGCGATGTCGAAAGAACATATTTTCATGCAAATTTGCCGATAAAATGAACAAAACGCCCAATTGAAATATAGGGCTGCTTTCGGGAGTAGGTCAACTCCATTTGCATTAATTTATCAACATTAATATCTTGATCTGGATATGGTTTCATATAATCGTTAATCACACGCACACCAGACTTACAAACCACATTCAATTTCCATGCTGTAAATCACGATGTCACTTATTCAATATAAAGTGGGTATTCTGAGGTTAAACCAACGGTCTTTTTGGCTTTCAACCTTGCCTCAACATACTCAAAATCCCCCGAAACAAGACTATGAAATCGCTGCGCCTCTTTATTATAAAACATCAACGAAAAAGCTCCGTCAGGCTTCAATAGTTTCAACAAGTTTTGCAGTGTATTTTCAGCATCCATGAGGCATTCAGCAACAGCGTGGCAAAGAATAACGTCAAATTGGTGCTGTTTCTCCCTTTCTGCTGCGGTAGTTTTAAAAAGATATTTCAGCGGAGCTGCTCCCAATTTTTCTTTGCCTTTGATAATGCTACTGACTGCTAAGAGAGGGAGGTCTCCTGATGATTGGATATTCGTGACAAAATTCAGCTGTGATTTGTCATTCTTTGGAAAAAATCAGGCATAAAAAATCGGTTACAATAGGGTTGTAACCGATTATGAAGCTTCTCAATGATCATTCAAGTAGCTTAAACAATCGACATTAAGCCATAGCTCCCTTTTATACCACTTCTCATTTAGGCTAAATAATTCTCAGGTAATTCATTAATACCTGCAACGCCAGATTTAATTGCGGCTTCAGCCACGGCTGTCGCAATTCTAGGCAGTAAACGAGAGTCCATTGGCTTAGGCAGTACATAGCCTGCACCAAAGGTTAGCTCTTCCACATCAGGATACGCTTCTAATACTTCTTGAGGCACGGACTCTTTTGCGAGTTCAGCGAGCGCAAATACAGCAGCAACTTTCATTTCATCATTAATTTCACGTGCACGAACGTCGAGTGCGCCACGGAACAAAAATGGAAAACAAAGTACATTGTTAACCTGATTGGGATAGTCACTACGACCGGTGCCCAAAATAACATCTGGACGAACTGTTCTCGCGAGTTCAGGCTTAATTTCAGGATCAGGGTTTGAACATGCAAAAATCACTGGATTATCGGCCATCAATTTAACATCATCTTCACCTAATAGGTTTGGACCAGATAAGCCTAAAAAGGCATCAGCGCCTTTAATTGCGTCTTGAAGGGTACGTTTATCCGTATTGTTTGCAAACAGTGCTTTGTACTCATTTAAATCGTCACGCTGTGTATTAATTACACCTTTACGATCTAACATGTAAATGTGCTCACGTTGAGCACCACACTTCACGAGCATAGTCATACAAGCAATTGCAGCCGCACCTGCACCTAAACATACAAAGACTGCATCTTCAATTTTCTTACCTTGAATCTCTAATGCATTGATCATTCCTGCAGCAGTAACAATAGCTGTACCATGCTGATCATCGTGAAAAATCGGTACATTGCATTTTTCAATCAAGGCTTTTTCAATTTCAAAACATTCAGGTGCTTTGATATCTTCAAGGTTAATACCACCAAATGTATCTGCAATCGCAGACACAGTATTAATAAACTCTGCAGTCGTGTTGTGCTTAACTTCAATGTCTGTTGCATCAATATCAGCAAAAGTTTTAAATAATAATGCTTTACCTTCCATTACAGGCTTTGACGCCATCGGGCCTAGATTTCCTAAGCCTAAAATGGCAGTGCCATTAGAAATTACAGCGACGGTATTGCCTTTTGCTGTATATCGGTATGCATTTTCAGGATCCGCAGCAATTTCTCGAACGGGTTCTGCTACACCAGGGCTGTATGCTAAAGAAAGATCATGGCTAGTCTTAGCAGGTTTAGTTAAAGTTACAGCCATTTTTCCTGGTATTGGAAATTCATGATAATCGAGGGCTTGTTGGCGAAAATCTGACATGTTCACGTCCTGAAGTGTGCGATTTTTATTGTTCCATTTTGTTGTTGTAATGAAACGCAATTAACAAAAAAATAACTTACATATTAAATGCTTGGGGCTTAAGCAGATAACTCGGCAATTTTAGTCATTAACACTGATTGGAACAAGCTCTTTGTCATTTTAACTTTTGTAAATGATTTGTCTTTTTGATTAGTTTTTTTATCTATGATTGAAAAAAAATAGATTTTTTCGACAATATATGTAATTTAAATACAGGTTTTCTGGCGATTAAATTCTATCAGCGCAATTCACAAGTAGTTTATGCACAAATTGTATACAATTTTGTATTTAAATTAACAAATGCGTTAAAAATTCATTTTTTGAAATTGAAGGCGTTTGTTCGAAAAGCTCAACAAATCGTCGAAGTCATCAGACCTGTTTTTTTGTTAAAGTCAGATACATTCCCGCAAAAATGCACAAAATGCCCAAAATTTGAGTTGAAGAAAGTGCTGAATCTAATAACCACATATCAATCATCAGGCTCGCTAACATCTGACCGCTCAATACACATAATATAGAAGTTACTGCGCCAACTTTGTGTAAAACAAAACTGTTTACAGCGACATAAAGAGCTCCAATAATTCCCCCTAAATAAGCATGTGTAGGAATGGACTCATCATAGTGAGGTGTTTCGAATACAAGCCAAAGCATAATCGTCAGAAAAACAAAACCAACAAAGTGGTTCACAAAAGAAGCGAGAAATGCACCACGACTGCTCCCTAAGCGTCCATTTAACGTTCTAGCAAGTCCGATTAAAATGCCGTTGAGTAAAGCCAGTATTATCATTGTCATTAGATAGCCCCTCTTGAAAAGATAATCATCAAACTACCACCGCATATCAAACACAGACTCACAAGATCTCTTAACGTCATTTTTTTTGGTTCTAGACCTAATAAACCGAGATAATCACACAGATAACTGAATGAGATTTGCCCTACTAATCCCAATGCTAAAGAACCTGTAAGTCCCAAATGACTGTTTACTGTGATTCCAGCAAGTAAAACTGTAAAAGCACCAGGCAGTCCCCCCAAGTAAGCCCACCATGGTGTTTGGTCATTCTTAGCGAACAATTGTTGCTTACCTTGATTGAGGCTAAAAATAAGAATTAAGGCGGTAAGCCCACCAATACCATGAGCGAACCAGGAAGACTCTGCAGGAGAATAAAAAAGGGCTAGTTGGCTATTAAAAAATATCATGGCAGCTAGAAAACCACCCGATATCAGCGCCAAAAGTAGATAAAAGTACTGAGTTTTATTCATAAATCCGTTTACATTACTTTGTGTTAAATGCAAAAAAGGCGCTCAATGAGCGCCTTTTTAAAGTTCAATTCAAAGCAGAATTTACTTCTTGCTTGAAAGTGCGCCAAAACGCTTGTTGAACTTGTCGATACGACCACCAGTATCAACAACTTTCTGTGTACCTGTGTAGAATGGGTGACATGCACCACAAACGTCTAAATGAAGGTTTTTACCTACAGTAGACTTAACTTTAATGTTGTTACCACAAGTACAAGTTGCAGTGATTTCTTCGTAATCTGGGTGGATACCTTGTTTCATTTGGGTTACCTCAAAATAAGGCCATGTCGCCTTCCCAACCCGAAGTTGGGCACCACATGTGTTAAAATTTAAAATTCGTTACTTAGCGAACGCTATTTTACCGTAGCATTCGAAGGCGCAAGATTTTAACTTATCCTAACACTTCAAACAAGTCGAAGTTATATTTCGAACTGTTAAACTCAAAGTTCGCTTAACTTAAGCAAAATATTAAATTATCTCTAGCTCGATACCGTTAACATGAATAAACTTAGCCTATACCTTCATACTTAAATTCTATATGCCAAATTTTGTTGATGTTGCTTTACCTGTTCCATTAAGGCAAAGATTCAGTTACCTATTACCCGATGAATTTATTGATCATGCTAAAATTGGTTCTCGCGTCAGTGTACCTTTTGGTAACCAGCACCGTGTTGGCATTATTCTTAATATCACACCTTTCTGTGAGCTGGATGAATCCAAGATAAAGCCAATTACAGAACTGCTTGATCAACGCCCTCTTTTACCCGAGTCACTCGCAAAGCTGTGTGATTGGGCAGCAAAATACTATTTTACCAGTCACGGACAGATGCTCAGCCAAGCCATCCCGGTTGCCTTACGAAAAGGAGGGGAAAGTGAATTTGAAGGGCAAGTTGAATACTGTATTACCGTTTTAGGCAATGAAATTGAATTGTCGACACTTAAACGATCACCTGCACAGAAAAAATTGCTAGCAGCATTAAAAATAAGTGCTTTGTCACCAGCAGAATTTAACGAACTATCGTTGAGTAAATCGGCATTAAAGGCCCTTACAGAAAAGGGCTGGGTTGAAGCCAAGCAAAGAACAACGGAGTTTAACCTAAGGTGGCGACAATCACTGGTTCTCGGTGAGACACCTCACAAACTCAATGCAGAACAAGCGGTTGCTGTATCGACACTCACACAACAATCTGGCTTTAACACAAGCTTAATTGAAGGTGTAACAGGTTCAGGCAAAACTGAAGTGTATCTTTCTGTGATTGAACATATTCTTAAGCAAAGTAAACAAGCGTTGGTGTTGGTACCGGAAATTGGTTTGACGCCTCAAACCATTGGTCGTTTCCGCAGACGCTTTGATGTGCAAGTGAGTGTGATTCATTCAGGGTTAACAGATAAACAACGTTTGATTGCTTGGCAACAGGCTAGAGAGGGTGAAGCGGCTATTATCATTGGCACTCGCTCGGCATTATTCACGCCTATGAAATATCCCGGCATCATCATTCTGGACGAAGAACACGACAGTAGCTTCAAACAGCAAGAAGGTGTGGGTTATCATGCCCGTGATCTTGCTGTAATGCGAGGCAGTCTTGAAGATATTCCGGTCGTTTTAGGTTCTGCCACTCCTTCTTTAGAAAGTTTGAATAACGCACTCTCCAAGCGCTATCAACATCTCGAATTAACCAATCGTGCTGGCGCTGCACAAAAAGTGCGTCAAGGCATTATTGATATACGCGATCAACCTTTAAAAGCAGGATTATCAACAGCACTCATTAACGAAATTCGTATTCACCTTGATGCAGGTAATCAAGTGTTACTGTTTTTAAATCGTCGAGGTTATGCGCCTGCCCTGCTATGTCATGAATGCGGCCATTTACATGAGTGTGATCGCTGTGATGCTTTTTTTACCCTTCACCAAGCTCTAGGCGAAATTCGCTGTCACCATTGTGGTAACCAGTACGCTATTCCTCGCCAATGTCATCAATGTGGTAGCACCATGCTTGCAGGACAGGGGATTGGAACTGAGCAACTTGAACAAACACTTCAACAATTATTCCCTAAATACCCTGTTGTTCGAATTGATCGTGACAGTACTCGACGCAAGGGCTCATTAGAATCTCATCTTAATGCCATTCATAAAGGTGAATACAAGATTTTAGTGGGAACACAGATGTTGGCTAAAGGGCATCACTTCCCTGACGTAACCTTAGTTGGAATGCTGGATGTAGATGGTGCACTTTTTTCAGCAGATTTTCGTGCTCCAGAGCGTTTTGGGCAGCTTTATACACAAGTTTCAGGTCGAGCAGGACGAGCAACTAAAGCTGGTACAGTACTTTTACAAACACATCAAGCTGACAATCCCATTTTAAGAGAGATCTTACACAAGGGCTATGCGGAGTTTTCCCGTAATCAGCTCGAAGAACGCAAGCAAGCACTGTTACCACCAGCATGGAATATGGTGTTGGTAAAAGCGGAAGCTCACAACCCCATAGATGCAGATACCTTACTGAATGAATTTGCGAACCGCCTACCACAAAACGAGCAATGTGAAGTGATAGGTCCTATGCCAGCTCCAATGGATAAAAAAGCAGGTAAATTTCGCCGTCATTTAATGTTCCAAACGCAATCAAGACCTCTGATGCAGAAAGTGTTTGAGCAAGCTTTGGCTGAAGTTGAGCAATTGCCCATTGCGAAAAAGTGTCGCTGGCACGTTGATAGAGACCCTCAAGATCTCATTTAGAGGCTGTTTATCTTTCAGGTTGATGTTTCGTGCTTTTTGAGCGTTTACTTGTTCAACCTAGAAAACTCAGTTGGGTACGTTTTCAAGCGCAGAAAAAATTATCGGTAGCAAGGCAGAGCGTGCAGCAAGTAGTTAATCTACTTGCAAATGTTCTAACGCAGATAACGGCAATTTTAACCAGCTTGTGAGCGTAGAGCGATTCACCCAACAGGTGATAATATTCAATCAGGTTATTAATTTACTTTCATGGGCTTAAAAAGTCATTTAGCGTTCAACTGAGTTTTTTAGGTTCAAGGCGTGAGCAGTGAATACTCAATAGCATCGCTGCAAAAAAATCACGAAAGGTAAGCAGCCCCTAATAACTAATTAACTCATTCGTTTCCAAAAATTAATCGTTTGAGCAACCTTAATTTCATCTTCAGCGACTATAATCATTAGTGTAAACACTTTAATCTGCTTTGACAGCTACACGCACTGTTTTAAGGAAACACTAAACGATAGCCCCAAGCTGATGAATTTCTAAGGCGGTAAACATGAGTTTGGATATGATGCGTTTTGCTCGGCCTGAGTTGAAAACATATGGTCCAGCTCGGACTGGTTCAATTCAATGTAAAGCACAAAAATCCAGTCTTGGTAAAAATCAATATGATTGTAAGCCTTCTTCAGCCTCTTTTGTTTCTAGCTTCCACAAGACCCAGTCTTCAAATCCTTTAAGGCTCTTAAGAGGGCTAGCTAAATGGCTACTTGCAACCTTAAAGCAAGAATGTAATCCAGGCATACCTGATGAAGTAGCTGACGGAATCGCCACTGAACTTCTTAAAAAATGTTCAAATAATGGAGAAGCCTTATTTCTGAACTTTCAAGGCGGGGCTCATGCCGCCATGATAGTCAAAACGAGTGGCGGTTACGCTTATTTGTCGTTCAATAATGGTGCTGAAAAATGTTCTGATGTAAAAGCAGAAAATGAAACCTTGTCAACGAAAGAAAAACAAGAAAATGAGACCAGTATTAGAAAAAGACTCAAAGCAGAAATACGTAAATATCGCGACAGAACCATTCAACAAGAGCATCATATAAAAATACCAAAAGCTCAGACAGGGCGCATGATCAGTAAGTTCAATGAAATTAAGTCAAAAGGATATAAAGTTCTAGGTCAAAATTGTGCTCATACAGCCATGCAAGTGCTAGAAGCAGGTCAACACTCTCAATTAAAACTGAAGCAATGTAAAATAACAGCAAGCATGTGCTTTCCGTCTGATGCCATGAACTATGCTCAACAGGTCAGTTCAAAAACCCATGAGTTACTGCCTAAGCTAGAGAAGGAGCAAGCTGAACTTGAATTTCAATGCCAACAAGAACAAGCTCAAAAAACGAAAGATGCAGAAGAGCTTCGAAAGCAACAACAGCAAGACTTTTTAGCAACATTAGTACCGGGGTCAAAAATGAATTGGCAACGAGCCAGACAATTAAAGAACCTCACTGAAAAAACAAAAGTAACCCATTCAAAGAATGCGACCTCTTGTGCATTGCCGCAGCCAGACAGCACTCGACCTCAGCTGCCTGACCCAATTAGATATTCACATCAACCAAATCGATATTCTGTAAGATAGTCCTGTCGTTTACATAGCATATAGCACTACATTGGGTTAAAATATCTGGTTCACTTTTCACATTCATTTTAGACGTTGAAGATCGCCAATGAAATCACATATTCAGTCTTTGCTTGAACAAACCTTAGCCACATTAATCCAGTTAGAGATCGTTCCTTCTGACATTCAGGCTCGAATTCAGGTTGACCGAACCAAAGACAAAAGTCATGGCGACTTTGCAACAAACTTAGCAATGATGCTAACGAAAGCCGCACGTAAAAATCCGCGTGGGCTTGCCCAGTTAATTATCGATAATCTACCAGCGTCGTCACATATAGCGAAAGTTGAAATTGCCGGCCCAGGATTCATCAACTTTTTTATTGATGAAAATGCCTTAGCTAACCAATTGCAAGATGCATTGGAAGACGAAAAATTGGGTGTTAACTTACCTGAGTCACAAACCATTGTGGTTGACTATTCTTCACCAAACCTAGCAAAAGAAATGCATGTTGGTCACTTACGTTCAACGATCATCGGTGACAGTGTTGTTCGTACGCTCGAATTTTTAGGCCATAACGTTATTCGCCAAAATCATGTCGGTGATTGGGGTACTCAATTTGGTATGCTTCTAGCGTACATGGAAGAATTACAGGCTAAAGATGGCAATAAAGCCAGTCTTGAACTTTCAGATTTAGAAACCTTTTATCGTGCTGCAAAAGTTCGCTTTGATGAATCGGAAGAGTTTGCGACTCGCGCCCGCAATTTAGTGGTCGAATTGCAATCAGGTGATGAATATTGCAACAAGTTATGGCGCAAATTTAACGATATCTCACTGAGCCATTGTCATGAAGTTTATAACAAACTTGGTGTGAGCTTAACTCGCGATGATGTACACGGTGAAAGTGCTTATAACGACGATTTAGCTCAAGTCGTTAGTGATCTAGAGACTCAAGGCCTACTTACTGAAAGTGCTGGTGCGAAAGTTGTTTTCCAAGAAGAGTTTAAAAATAAAGACGGAGAACCATTACCAATCATCATTCAAAAAGCCGATGGCGGTTATTTGTATGCGACTACTGACTTAGCGGCAATGCGATACCGTGCGAACGTTCTTACGGCAGATCGTGCTCTTTATTTTGTTGATTTACGCCAAGGGTTACATTTCCAACAGGTATTTAGTTTAGCGAAGTTGGCTAAGTTTGTTCCTGATTCAATGTCTTTAGAGCACTTAGGCTTTGGTACGATGAACGGCGAAGATGGCCGTCCATTTAAAACTCGTAGCGGTGGCGTAGTTAAGTTAGCAGACTTATTAGATGAAGCCATTGTTCGTGCTAATGAGTTAGTACGTAGCAAGAATCCAGACATGGACGATGCTACGGTAGAGAAGATTGCTAAAGTCGTAGGTATCAGTTCAGTTAAATACGCTGACCTATCTAAAAATCGTACTAGTGACTATATCTTCAGCTTTGATCAAATGCTGAGTTTTGAAGGTAATACTGCGCCATACCTACTGTATGCTTATACTCGAGTTGCTGGTATTTTTAAACGTGCAGAAGACATTGATCTATCTGGTGCAAAGATCAACCTAGAGCATGAGAAAGAAAAAGATCTTGGTAACAAACTAGGTCAATTTAATGAAATTCTGGTTCGCGTTAGTGCTAAAGGCCAGCCTCATGTACTATGTGGTTACTTATTTGAGCTTGCTGGTGCATTCTCTAGCTTTTATGAAGCTTGCCCAGTACTTAATGCCGATTCAGAAGCACAAAAGCAAAGCCGCTTATTATTAGCTAAACTAACTGCACGCACCTTAAAACAAGGTCTTGCACTTCTAGGGATTGAAACGTTAGAGCAAATGTAACATGAGCCGCGATTACGCTAACAAACCTAAGCCACGACGCAATAGCAGTCGTGGCAATAAGTCCACTAAGCAAAAACCAAAATCATTTCCGATTTTGGCTTTGCTTTTTGTGATCATGTGTATTGGTGCTTTCGGGTACTTTTTATGGAGCATTAAGGACAGTGCTGGACCTGAGCCTAAAACTGCAAAAATTGAACAACCAAAAACCAAACCACGTAAGCAAGATGCTTTGCCTCCAAAACCAAAAGAAAAGTGGGAATATCAAGATCTGCTTGAAAAGAAAGAAGTAGAAGTTGATGTACCTAAACCGAGTACCAAACCTTCTCGACCTTATCAAATGCAATGTGGTTCTTTTCGTAAACAATCACAAGCCGATGCACTTAAAGCTAAAATTGCTTTTCAGGGTCTTGAAGCCATTGTCAGCAAAGTCGATATTAAGAGTGGCACTTGGTATAAAGTTGTAATCGGTCCTTATCCTCGTAAGCGAAAAGCAGAGCA
This sequence comes from Parashewanella hymeniacidonis, assembly GCF_016900895.1. GTDB lineage: Bacteria > Pseudomonadota > Gammaproteobacteria > Enterobacterales > Shewanellaceae > Parashewanella > Parashewanella hymeniacidonis. The sequence goes on along the minus strand of NZ_JAFEUN010000073.1, from coordinate 10,160 downwards.
CGATCGACATAAACTTCAACGAGCCAACATTAATGGTTGCCAAATTTGGTTTTGGGAAGGTAAGTAACTCATCGTTTTATCTATTTCATCTAAAAAGCACAGTTAACTGTGCTTTTTTATATTTGGTGATTTGCGTTCTACGCCTCAACTCTGAAATATAACGCTATAAAAGCGAATAACTATATTACGTTTACGTAAACTCAAACTCACTAAAATCGTTAACAATCTATTTTAATAAACTTTTTCCATTATAATAAAAACCTAATAAAGTATTGTAAATTAAAATAAAATATTTAAAGCTAGCCCTAAAACACACATTTAACAAAAAATAAACACTAGACAAACCATCCAGCAACATTATATGTTCCAATTCAGAATAATTATAAAAACAACAATAGAGGGGTTAACGGTTTTCCTGCTTAACTCAACCAGTATAATGATAAGAATTGGAAAAACGTTACATGAACAAGACATTCACCTGCCATACTCTGGCTCTAGCCATATCTGCTGCCTTTTCAGCACCTTTAGCCTATGCAAATACAACGGATGAACCGACTAACGCTGCAGTAGAAAGAGTTTCTGTTTTGGGCTCTAGAGTCTCTAGTCGTACTGAAACCGATTCAGCGGTACCAGTTGATATTATTGATGGTGAGACTTTGACTAAAAGTGGTTTTACCGAATTAGGCCAAAGCTTACAATCTTCCGTACCATCATTTAATTTTACACGCACTCAGGTATCTGATGGTTCAGATCTTTATCGACCTGCAACGCTTCGTGGCTTACAACCAGATCAAACGCTGGTATTGGTAAATGGTAAACGCCGCCATAATCAAGCCCTTCTAGGCCTGAATGGAACCGTTGGCGCAGGTTCAGCTGGTACAGATATGAATGCTATTCCGCTGATAGCTCTGAAAGATGTACAAGTATTACGAGATGGTGCAGCAGCACAATATGGTTCCGACGCCATTGCAGGTGTGATCAATGTCTCCCTCAAAGATTCAACCGATGTAACCTCAGGCTATATTCAAGCCGGCAGTACCACTGAAGGTGATGGTGGAGGCTATTCACTTGGCTTTAATACAGGTTTTGCTTTAGCAGAAGATGGTTTTTTCAATGTTTCCCTAGAATACCGTGATGTAGACGGTACCAATCGAGCACAACGCGATACTGTTGGGTCTTCGACCGTACCTTCGGGAAGTTTGTCAGATGAAGTAAGGTACAAACAAGGTAATGCTGATGCTGAATTTTTGTCAATTTTTTATAACTCAGCGCTTCTTTTGGGGGAAGCAGAACTCTATTCATTTGGTGGTTTCTCAAAACGAACAGCCTTAGGAAACGGTTTTTATCGTAGCTTTAATGATGCAGCGAAAAACGTACCTCAAGTTTATCCTGATGGCTTCTTACCTTTTATCGACAACGAAGCTAAGGACACTTCTGTAGCATTGGGATTACGTGGTGACTTCAGCGATGATTGGCAATACGACGTTTCAGCTGTTTATGGTAGAAATGCCTATGATTTTGGCTCTGAGCATACGATTAATGCCTCGTACGCCGCTGAATATATAGCCAACAACCCTGATGCTACGGATAGTGAGATTGCAGCCAATGCTGGGCCACGAGCAGGTTACAGTGGCGGTTTCAGGTTCGATCAATTAACTTTTAATGCCGATGTTTCAGGCGCAATCGAAATTGGTCGTGATGAGCCACTTTATGTAGCCTTTGGTGCTGAGTACCGCAAAGAAAACTATGAAATTGTTGCCGGTGAATTTGCTTCATATTCTTGTGGACGCTCTAATGACTCTAGTTTTGCATCCGTTATAGATGACAGCGTATTTGCAGCTTGTGGCTTTCAAGCTTTCCCTGGTTTGCGCCCAGAAGCCGCCGGCACATCAAGCCGTAATAGCTATGCCGCTTATTTAGACGTTGAAACCCAACTAACCTCAAAATGGTTGGTCGGTACAGCATTGCGTTATGAGAACTTCTCCGATGCAGGAAGTGATTTAGTCGGTAAGATCTCAACCCGTTATGATATCAATGATGATTTTGGCTTCCGTGGTGCTGTAGCGACTGGATTCCGAGCTCCGTCACTTCAACAAAGTGGCTATACCGCTTTTACTACCAACTTAGATAGCAGTGGCGGTTTATCACAATCGTTTACGGCGCTTGCAGGCTCCTCTTTTCCAGCAGCTCTTGGAGTGAATAACCTTGAGTTAGAGTCTTCAAAAAGTCTGAGTGTTGGCTTTGTGGCAAATGTATCTGATTCAGTTTCAGTAACGGTGGATGCGTATCGAGTACAAATTGAAGACCGCATCACTTTAGGCAGTTTGTTAACGCCAGAACAAGTTAGCTTTAGCCCAGAAGCCGTTGCAGCACTTGAAGCTACAGGCGCTGCACAAGCAAACTATTTTGCAAACTCAGTAAATTCGACCACACAAGGTATCGACCTAATCACCACCTATAAAACAGAGCTCGCCGAGGGTGATTTCAATATTACGTTTGCAGGAAACTTAAACTCTACAAAAATTGACAATGTAAATACGCCTGAGGGCATCCCTACTAATGTAGCACTGGCGGATACACAGCGCAGCTTTTTAACAGGCGGTCAGCCAAAACAGCGTGCAACTTTGACCTTTGATTATGATACTGATAAATGGGGCGCTACAGTTAGAGCCAACTACTTTGGTAAAACTGAAGTCGATTACTTTGGTAACAATCACATTTATCTAGGCGAAGGTTTCTTACCAACAAGTGTTGTAGAAGCTGCAGTATTGATTGATGTGAATTACAGTTACCAACTTACTGAATCGTTACGCCTTGATTTAACGGTCAATAATATCTTTGACAAACGTCCTGATGAGCTAGGTGAAAACGAAGTATTGGATGTCATCACAGGCGGTGCATTCAGATATCCTGTCCGTGCAGTTCCTTATGGGTTTGATGGTACCAGTTACTCTGCGAAACTGAACTTTACGTTTTGATGTAAATACCAAAAAAAGTGCCAATACTCAATTAGTTAATCTAAGCCTTTTGTAGCTCTATGCCTTATAAATGCATAGAGCTACATTACCTTTGATTGCTCTAAAACTTCATATGTTCAACGAGCGAAACATCGGCTCTTAATTTATTAACTACAGCCAGCTTTTCTCTACATTGAGCCTTAAAAGACTCTAATTCAGTAGCGCCTGCGATACACTTTTCTTGTAGATTTCTAATCACTTCCTCATCTTTAGCATACTGAATTGAACTCTGTTTCAATTTATCTTGAAGCGCCGATACCTTTACTCTTTGGGCTTGCACACTCTTTTCTAAACTCACAATAGTTTGATTCAATTGGGCACACTCTTGTTTTATTTTCTGGTGATCAAAACTTAATTTTTCAACATGTTTATAGATAAATTGCAGCTGTTGTTCTCGAATGCTTAGCTCTGTACCGACTCTTATCATTTCCTTATTTGCTTTATTAAATTTGGATGCGAGCAAAGCAAATTCAGTTGTATTATCTTGATCATAAAAACATTTCTCAGAGTCACTAGCATCACAGCTGGCAGTAACATCTACCTTACTTGCAGACCAAATGTGATGGTAATTCGCCCAAAGGTCACTTACTTTAGAGAGTACGGACACTACTTCAGGAAACCTTGGTTTAATATACTTTTCTCTTTCTTCTATAAACATTACGAGACGCTGTTGCTTGATTGGCTCTTCAGCTTTAATCACTTGCTCTACATCTGATAATGCTTGAACTACTTTTTCATACTCTTGGCGAAGGCCCACAACTTCATGAGTTAAATACTCGTTGTAATTAGCTTTAGCTTGTTCTTTAAGTGCAGCAACTTGTTCCAACATGAGTTCTTTTTGAGCTTTAACCGCATGGAACATACTAAGTTGCTGCTGTGTTGTATTTAGCTGCACTTCAGCGTGTGAAAGTGTTTTATGGATATTAGACACCTTCTCCTCGAGCTTTTTTAATTTCTGCTTTAGTTCATCACAATATAAAACTTGAGGCTCACGCTTTTTTTTCTCAAAGGAATAGTTTGCTTTAGCTCTGAATAATTCATCTTCTGCCTCTTTCAAATTCAGCTTAATACGTTCAACCTCATGTGCGTACGAATCTAAATCTGAAGTTATAGAGGCCGTTTCAAAATTCAGTTGCTGTTGCGAAGTGGTAATAAATTGAACTGGTAGTAATGGGGCTGAAACAAAATGATTTGCTATTGGCACATTCCAAAAATGAGTAAATGGTTGAAATGGACAAGTAGGTTGCCCCTGATATTGCTTCTGCTCAGAATTACAAAAAGGGGGTATTGCTGCATTAGGAGGAACTGGGGCAGAAACAAAAGCATTGTCATTAAAGGGAAGATCTCTTACAGATTCCATAAACTCCTCACAAAAATCACTGCGTTAAGGTTGTTAACCGTTATTACATATAAACAACAAACTACTTTAAGCAAAAGATAAAGACCAATTAATTTTGTTTAGATTGACGAGTTGTGATGAGTTATGGAAGATGCTGTTTTACAAACAGAATTGATAGGATCTTCAGTACCCTCATATTCGAATATGAGGGTGCAGTCATTCAATACTATACCCATGATACCTGAAGATGCATGTTTCAGGACTTTCTCAGCGCCAATTCTTTGAGGCGCATTAGCGAAGGAATATCGGGATTCTTTCGAGCTAATGTAACAAAGAAAAATTGTCGCTGAGAAGTCCACGAAGTGCGAGTTGCACAGCGCGTTACTCTGTGTTGCCAGTGCTAACAATAGCTCACTATTGCCGCACACTGTTGCCTTGATTAACAAGCTGTGCATTCTCGCTGAAATCGAGCATCTTCAGGTATCATGGGTATATACGTTCACATCTAACGTCGTACTCGGCCCAGTTTTATGCTTGACCGTTACCTTATAATCACCAGATTTAGTGTATGAATGTTGTAATGATGTTCCACCATTCATGCCATTAATTTTTTGAGATTGACCGTCGCCCCAGTTCACAACATAGTTCTGATACGAATTCGGTACTTGTCCTACACATGAACGTAAACCAACTGATAAATCGGCACTCTGCCCTTCAACACTCGACCTAATGATGGGGGAAAGCGCTGAACTTGGATGTGCTATGTCCCTAAATAAGACATTCTTATTAACCAAAGGCCACGACTTATCTAAGAAACTCTTGTTAAACGCATGGCCTTCTGCAGCGGCATTGACATGTAAATCAACATTAACGAAGCCAGCATAGACGGTATCATCAGCTCCTAAGCCATTACCGTTGCCACAATCATTTCCGATATAACCAGTCACATTTACAGGCATATTAGCGTCAATACCTGCTTGTGCATGAATATAACCGTTAAATACGTTAGCCATGAGCATCAAATTGATGTGTGGTGTAAGTGAAATCGAACCAAGTGCCTGATACCGAATATCATCTAGTTTCACTAAACCATTATCATTGTAAGTCGACTCGATCTTTTTACACTCATTTTTGGTGCATTCGTATTGATATTCACCTTCGATATCCAATTGCTTTTTAAGGCCAACTTCGCCATTTGCTTGATAATGAATATCACCAACGCCAGCACTGATCGGTAACCTAACATCATAAATGAATGGAATATTCGCAATTTTAAAACCACCATTTCCTATAACAGGGTCTTTGATATCCCAATCCCAAGTTTTGATGTCGCCAGCCACACTGCCGTGAATGTCAAAATTACCCGTAATACTGTATTTAGCGGTACTAACTACTTTTTCTACCTCTACACGATGGGGGATGCATAATTTCGAGTAAACACTGTAAAAGATTTGAGCTTTAGTCCCGACATGAAAATTAGCATCAATTTCACCATTCAAATTCGCATTACCGCTTGCGGCGTTTTTTGACTCCCTGTAAGGCTGATCGAAATCTTTTTTGAGAGTAAAATCTTCTTGATTGCGACTGTTACAGCTATAAAAACTGCTCATTGGAACAATACCTTGAGCGCTAACGTTTTTACCTAGGCTCATTAATCTTTGCTGAACATAGGGTTGAAGGTCGGTGGACTGAATATAAGAATTGAATAGCTCAGGAGAGTCATTTAAATGATCAGCAACGCCTTTATCTACCACGATAAGAGAGATTTCTCGGTTAAGGCATTGTTTATCATTTTTGTCACAGTTTTTGTGGGAATAATCATCAATAATCCCCTGTTCCTCTTCTTTTGAAAGCCCAGCTTCCTTCATAGCATTCATTGCGCCTTGCACCGAATGGATGTAAAACAATGTACTGTTCTGCTGTCGAGAAGAATCGTCAGAATAATAGGTCACTTGTTTAAGTTCATAACCGGTTCCGGCTTGTAAAACAGTCGTCTGAACATCGTTAATTTTAGGGTAAGAGTTTGAGTTAACATCATTTACTTGTGTCTGCGCTTGCGCTTGAATTGCAATAGCAGAAAGTAAAAGCGGAGTAACGGTTAAAGCCCGTTTCAACGTTTTTAGGTACATTTATACACCTCTTCATCATTCTCGTATTTGAAGACTTGGAATTGAGCTTGTTGAAAACTCGATGTCGATGGGTAGCTTCATAGCCTCACTTTCGACAATGTCACACCCTAGGTGTTTTCTACGAAACAACTGCTTAGAAGCAAATTTAGAAAGATGCGGCATACTCACATTAATCTAATTTAATGCTCACTTAAATAACCTAGCTAGGTGAATTGCTCATTTTATATACACTTTTGTTATATATCATTTTTAATCGATGCTTGAGTAATTGCTCTTCACACTTTCAAAGTTTAATGTGACCGCTTAAACAACTCTTTAACTTGTATTCGTTAATTACTCGTCTGTGCGGCAAAGTTTGCATTTAACAAGATTTATAACATATGCCATGTCAATTGAAATTTACTCAGATAACCAACGGTCAACCTATTCTGTTGACTGATCTGATTGCATTTTAATCAAGTCTACCATATCGTCGTATTTAGCTTATTTTTCATACGCCCAACTGTTTTACAAAGGGAACCATAATGCAAATTGGAATACCCAAAGAATCACTCGTTAATGAGCCTAGAGTTGCAGCAACCCCAGCAAGTGTTACGCAGCTTATAAAACTTGGTTTTGACGTACAGATTGAATCCGCTGCCGGAGCAGCAGCAAGTTTTACTGATCATGCCTATCTAGAGGCTGGAGCCAGCCTCTCAAAAGATATCTGGCAAGCCGATATCATTTTCAAAATGAATGCACCGACAGATGAAGAGATCCCAAAGTTAACTGCCGGAACGATTCTCGTCAGCTTTATCTGGCCTGCGCAACACCCTGAACTGGTTGAGAAATTGTCACAGAACAAAGTGACAGTGTTAGCCATGGATATGGTGCCACGTATTTCACGAGCACAGTCTCTTGATGCACTTTCATCAATGGCCAACATCAGTGGTTACCGTGCTGTCGTAGAAGCCGCTCACGAATTTGGCCGTTTCTTCACAGGGCAAATTACCGCTGCGGGAAAAGTCCCACCAGCTAAAGTACTCGTCATTGGTGCGGGAGTTGCAGGTTTAGCCGCAATTGGTGCAGCGGGCTCATTAGGCGCAATTGTTCGTGCCTTTGATACTCGACTGGAAGTTGCTGAACAAATTGAATCTATGGGTGGCGAATTTCTCAAGCTTGAATTCAGTGATGAAGACGGTGGCTCGACTGACGGTTACGCCAAAGTCATGTCCGAAGCGTTTATTGAAGCGGAAATGGCACTGTTTGCAGAACAAGCCAAAGATGTCGACATCATCATCACAACAGCGCAAATTCCAGGAAAAACAGCGCCAAAATTGATCTCTCAAGAGATGGTTGATTCGATGAAAGCGGGATCGGTCATTGTCGATCTTGCAGCTGGCTCTGGCGGTAACGTTGAGCCAAGCGTGAGTGGAGAAAAAGTCGTTACTGGCAACGGGGTAACGGTTATTGGTTATACGGATCTAGCGGGCCGTTTACCGACTCAGTCTTCTCAGCTTTATTCGACTAACTTAGTCAACTTGATGAAATTGCTGTGTAAACAAAAAGACGGGCAAGTAGAACTCGACTTTGAAGACGTTGTGACTCGAAATATGACCGTGACTCACGAAGGTGAAATCATGTTCCCGCCGCCACCGATTTCAGTCTCTGCTGCGCCGCAAAAACCGAAAGAAGCTGCGAAACCTCAAGTGAAGGAGACACCAAAACCTTCCAATAAAAAATATTGGATTGGTGCACTGGGCGCATTGGCTTTCACAGCCGTTGCAGCTACAGCGCCTGCGGCCTTCTTATCACACTTTACGGTTTTCATACTTTCTTGCGTGGTGGGATATTACGTCGTGTGGAATGTATCGCATTCATTGCATACACCTCTGATGTCTGTCACTAATGCAATCTCAGGCATTATCGTTGTTGGGGCATTACTCCAAATTGGGCATGATTCATTATTGATTAAAGGTCTAGCCTTTTTTGCCGTGTTGATTGCCAGTATCAATATCTTTGGGGGCTTTACTGTCACCCAACGTATGTTGAAAATGTTCCGTAAAGATTAAGAGGCTTAATTATGTCACAAGGGATTATTTCTGCCGCTTATTTAATTGCTGCGGTACTTTTCATTTTCAGCCTTGCAGGGCTCTCAAAGCAAGAAACTGCGAAACAAGGTAATATTTGCGGTGTGGCCGGTATGGCAATTGCACTTATTGCGACCATTCTAAAACCTGAAACTTTAGGTATGGGTTGGATATTGGTTGCCATGATTACTGGTGGTGGCATAGGTGTGTATTTAGCACGCCGAGTCGAAATGACTGAAATGCCTGAGCTGGTTGCCGTTTTACACAGCTTTGTTGGCTTAGCTGCGGTTTTAGTTGGCTTTAATAGCTTTATCGATTTACACCCTGAAACTGTAGGCTCAGTTTCTGACGCCATCAAACAGATAAGCCACAGCGGCGCTGAATACAACATCCATTTAGTTGAGGTGTATTTAGGTATCTTTATTGGTGCAGTAACCTTTACTGGGTCAATTGTTGCATTTGGAAAGTTAAGAGGCGTTATCAACTCTAAAGCACTGATGCTGCCCCATCGCCATAAACTGAACTTACTGGCTCTAGTATTAAGTACTGGTCTGTTAATTCACTTTGTTGGATCGCACGCTAGCATCACGACATTAGTGATCATGGCTGTTATTGCTGGTATTTTTGGCTGGCACTTGGTTGCGTCAATCGGCGGTGCTGATATGCCCGTTGTGGTTTCTATGCTGAACTCATATTCGGGTTGGGCTGCTGCAGCGGCTGGCTTCATGTTATCAAACGATCTACTTATCATCGTTGGTGCACTTGTAGGCTCCTCTGGCGCAATTTTATCTTACATAATGTGTAAGGCAATGAACCGTTCATTCGTTTCAGTGATTGCAGGTGGTTTTGGTACAGACGTTCAGCAATCTTCATCTGATGAAGAGCAAGGTGAACACAGAGAAACCTCAGCAGATGATGTGGCTGACATGCTGAAAAACTCTCGTAGTGTCATTATCACCCCAGGCTATGGAATGGCCGTTGCGCAAGCCCAATATCCTGTGGCTGAAATCACTCAAAAGCTGCGTGATAAAGGCATTAAAGTTCGCTTTGGTATCCACCCTGTTGCTGGACGTTTACCGGGTCATATGAATGTATTACTTGCTGAAGCAAAAGTACCTTATGACATTGTATTAGAAATGGACGAGATCAATGATGATTTTTCTGATACAGATACTGTTCTAGTGATTGGTGCGAACGATACCGTTAACCCAGCTGCATTGGACGATCCGAACTCACCAATTGCAGGTATGCCTGTACTTGAAGTATGGAATGCAGAGAACGTCGTGGTGTTTAAACGCTCGATGAATACGGGTTATGCAGGTGTTCAAAACCCATTATTCTTTAAAGAGAATACCCAAATGTTATTTGGCGACGCTAAAGCCAGTGTTGAGAACATACTCAGAGCGCTTTAAAAAATCCGTTCAAAACTTGGAATGGGGTTGCATCTGTAATCCCATTTTTATTTACACCAATACTTCTTTTTCTGTAACTATTCAGCTGGGTAAACAAAGATATCAGGCAAGTGCCCGCTGAACAGCAGGTTCAACGAAGTTGAGGCTGTGATATTTTGCTTTCGACAACTCGAAACGTAACTGCGTATGGCACA
>NZ_JAFEUN010000072.1 GCF_016900895.1 Parashewanella hymeniacidonis | reverse complement strand
GGGCTAGGGCTGCGTATTCTACGCATTTCCCTGTGGTCGTCAACACTTTTTTTAAACTTATTTTAAAGAAAGTTTTCGACCGTTTAAAGTGTGTTCAATTTGACTCGAACTTCCTTCAAACCCGACTCGCCAACCTGCTGCTTAATCGCTTAAGAAGCTGTTGTGCCGTGTCAGTGGATGCGCATTATAGGGAGATTCTGAAACCGTGCAACCCCTTTTTTTAAGTTTTTTGCTTTTTAATGTTCGCTTGCTGAAAAAGCAAACTGCATCGTTTATTTTTTCTCTTTTTCGAGCATTTTTCGTGCTGATTTAGCCATATTAGCCCTGTTTCGGTATAGTTCATTCCACTCTATATTTATCCATTAGGCTTTATTGTTATGTCATCGATTCGTTCTTATAAGGGAATGTGCCCTTTTATTGGAAAAAACACTTACATTGATTCAAGCTCAGTGCTTGTTGGTGATATCTATCTTGATGAAGATGTCAGTATCTGGCCGATGGTTGCTGCTCGTGGTGACGTAAATTCAATTAAGATTGGTGCGAGAAGTAACATCCAAGATGGTACCGTCCTTCATGTCACGCATAAATCTGAATCTAATCCTGATGGTTATCCTCTGACTATTGGAGACGATGTCACCGTCGGTCATAAAGCTATGCTTCATGGCTGCACTATTGGTAATCGTGTTTTAGTCGGGATGGGAACACTCATCTTAGATAACGCCACCATTAAAGATGATGTAATGATTGGTGCAGGCAGCTTAGTACCACCGGGCAAAGTTTTAGAGAGTGGTTACCTTTATGTAGGTCGTCCAGTAAAACAAGTACGCCCGCTAAATGATAAAGAACGTACTTTTTTAGGTTATTCTTCGGCGCACTATGTTCGTTTGAAAAATGATTATATTGCCGAAACGGCTGAATAAACTTTTTTAAAAGTAAATGGCGCCGTTTTCATCTAATTCTTCGGCGTCAATTTTTTCTTCGAAGTGTTCTTCTATATCAAATCGAAGCGATTCTGCTACCTCAAAGACGTTGTCTTCATGCACGTCTTCATTAGCTAAGGTATTTAACTGTGCAAGCGATAGATAACACGGAATATTAATACCCATATTTTGCGCTGTAAATTCAATCGTATTCTGCTCTTTGTTGAATACCAAGCCGTCCGTAAAAATTACACTTTGGTTCATTTGAGATTCTCTCTGAGTTTATTCAATACGGCCTTGGCGTCAGGTTGAACATTGAGCCAAATACGAAAGCTGTTTGCGGCTTGATGTACTAACATCCCTAAGCCATCAGCTACGTTATTCGCTTTGTGCTGCTTTGCCCACACTAAAAATGCTGTTGGTTTAGCTGAATAGACCATGTCATAACAGTTAATGTTGTTATGAATCACTCCCACTGGAATACTTGGTACTTCACCCGTTAAGCTTGCTGCTGTGGCATTGATGATCAGATCAAATGGTGTTTCTTGACTCAGTTCATCAAAACCTACAGCGCTTAATTGAGGATGATTGAAGTACTCAACCAAGGCTTTTGCTTTATGTTTAGTTCGGTTAGCGATAACCAACTGTTTTATCTGTTCATTGAGTAATGGCAGGATACAGCCGCGGGTTGCACCACCCGCACCTAGGATTAATATGCGTTTATTAGTTAGCTCACCAAACTGCAGTTTAAGATCAGTAACCAGACCATAGCCATCGGTATTATCACCTTTCAATTTATCTTCAGCTGTTATTGATAAGGTATTCACTGCACCAGCGGCTCTAGCGGTATCCGATAATTCATCACACAACGTTAACGCTTGCTCTTTAAAAGGAACGGTAACATTAGCCCCTAGTCCACCTTCTTTCTTAAACTGCTCAACCGTTGCTTTAAATGACTCTAATGGCGAATAGAGTTTCTCATAGCTCAGAGACTGTTGAGTTTGTTTGGCGAACTCAGCATGAATAAATGGTGATTGACTATGCTCTACTGGGTTGCCAATGACGGCATATCTGTCTGCCATTCAGTTTTCCTTTATAATGCTTTGCAGTTATTCCTTATCATCAAGAATATTAAGACTGCAAAATGAACTGGTTTAAACGTACGCTTTCTAAAATCACTGAACCTAACAGTAATTCTCAATCTTCTCAGCGAGATCCTTGTCAATCTAATGCTTATGATTTGATTGGTGGAGATCACACTATTAAAGCCATTGCGGCGAGTTTCTATCAGTTTATGGATAGTGACCCTCAAGTAAAGCCCTTGAGAGTGATTCATCCTGATTCTCTTACAATATCAGAAGAAAAGCTTTATGAGTTTTTAAGTGGATGGTTAGGCGGACCGCAACTGTTTCAGCAAAAATACGGTAATCCTGCATTGAGAGCGAGACATATGCCGTTTGCCGTTGATGAGACTATGCGGGATCAATGGTTGATGTGCTTTGAGCATGCGTTGAACGAAAACGTTACACAGCCTGAACATCGACAAGCAATCTTTCAGGCTGTTTCAACTCTAGCGGATCATATGCGTAATCAACCTAGCCAATCTTGAGGTTTTAGGTAGTACTCATATAAATCAGCTTCAGGTGTGCCCGCTTCTGGTGAATAGCTGTATTGCCAGCGCACGAGTGGCGGCATTGACATCAATATCGACTCAGTGCGACCGCCTGTTTGCAGCCCAAACAAGGTACCACGATCGTAAACCAAATTGAATTCTACATAACGACCACGGCGATAAAGTTGGAATTGACGTTCTCTTTCACCAAACTCGGTATCCTTTCGGCGCTGAACAATCGGCCCATAAGCTGTTAAGAAACCTTCACCCACCGCTTTCATGTAATTAAAGCTTTGCTCAAATCCATCTTGATTGAGATCATCAAAGAATAGGCCGCCCACACCACGTGTTTCGTTACGGTGCGGTATGAAGAAGTAATCATCACACCACTTTTTATACTTGGGATAAACGTCTTCACCGAAAGCCAGCGACAAATCTTTCGCATTTTGATGCCAAGTGATCACATCTTCTTTGAATGGGTAATAGGGTGTTAAGTCAAACCCGCCACCAAACCACCATACAGGATCAGCGCCTTCTTTGGTTGCAATGAAAAAGCGTACGTTAGCATGAGTCGTCGGCACATAGGGGTTGTTAGGATGAATCACCAATGACACGCCCATAGCTTCAAAACTACGACCCGCTAATTCGGGGCGATGTGCTGTAGCCGATGCCGGCATTTTTGCCCCCATTACATGGGAGAAGTTAACACCTGCTTGCTCAAACACAGCACCATTAGTCAATACACGGCTAGTACCACCGCCACCTTCTTCACGCTCCCAGCTATCGGTAATAAAAGTTTGTTTACCATCTAACTGTTCTAGCTCTTGGCAAATATTCGCTTGTAGCGCCAATAGAAACGTCTTTACTTCTGCAGGGTTTACATTATTCATTGTTGTGCTTTCTCTATCTTAAAATTTGGCCAGTTCTTGCATCTATGATGGTTGACGGTTGGGTTTGTTGCCCCAAATCACCTAAAATCAATGCATCAATGTGCTCATCAAATTGAGCTTTAATCTCATCACCGCTTCGAATCGGTGGTTCACCAGCTAAATTAGCACTGGTTGAAACTAACGGTTTACCTGCGGCATCACACAAATCTTTCACCACGGGATGTGCTGAAATGCGAACTGCGATGGTATCAAAGGTACCGCGCAACTTTGGGCTAACACGCTCAAGCGCTGGCATAACTTGCGTGACCGGACCCGGCCACTTTGATTGTACTTGTTCAACTTGTTGTGGCGTTAACTTAGAGAAATCGACATAATCTTTAAGCTGCTCAAAATCGCTCGCCACAATAATTAAGCCTTTTTCCCAAGGACGCTGTTTTATCTTCAATATCTTTTCTAAGGCTTCAACATTATCAGGATCACAACCAATGCCATATACCGCTTCTGTTGGATAAGCAACAATGCCACCAGCCTCAATGATCGATTTAACTTCAACTGCAGGGATCTTTTTCATTATTGTCTTATTTAACGTTATAGGGTTTGTTTAAATTTACAGGTTTTCTTTGGGCATTCGAGTCGTAAACCACTGCTCATATTACGTTGTACCAACACACCAAAACCACAATCAGGGCATGCTTGATTTACCGGTTTATAATTCAAAATAAACTTGCACTTAGGATAAGCACTGCAAGCATAAAAGTTTTTTCCAAAACGATTAGTTCGGTGCTCTAGATGCCCTTCTTTACACACAGGACAATCGATGACTTCGACTTCGGGTTGCTGATCGTGCTTTTCAATATGATGACATTCAGGGAAGTTAGTGCAACCAATAAAAATGCCATAGCGCCCAGATTTGACCGCCAATTCATGCCCGCATTCAGGACACTTCGAACCTTCAATCACTTGAGAGTCAATGGCTTCATGCTGAACTAACGGTCGAGTATATTGGCACTGAGGGTAATTATTACAACCAAGGAAACTGCCTGATTTTCCGTGTTTCACCGACAATTCACTGCCACAATCCGGGCAACATTCGTATTCTTTTTCCAGCGCATGTTCATGAGCACTGAATAACTGATGGTCGATTTTAGACATGAGAGGCTAGTAAGCTCGATTCACATTGATTTTCGACACATTTTACTGAAGTTACTGGCGTTATACCAATTGATTCACTTTTTGAGGAAAAGATTATATTGTATACAACAATAATAAATAAAAGGAATAAGGACATCTCATGCTCAGTACAAAGACTATAAGTATTGCGACACTTCTGTTGCTTTCACTCACCGCCTGCCAATCAACAACTCAACCACCCACGACAAAGCAAGATATTTCGCCAGTATTACAACTTACCTCTCAGCAGCTTTTCGATGCCAAACAACCATTATTAAATGCTAACGAATTTAATAAGCTCATCAATTACTTATCGAGTGCAAGTGACATAACCTCAGTGAACCAAGCACTTTACTATTTAAGGGCTTACAGTTATTTCGGGCCAGTAAAAGAAGTTTCTGAAACACAAAAGCAGCAATTAGCTGATGTATTAGCGTCTCTGGCGAACAATAAACTGATGGCTTCAAACCCTAGATTCCAAGAACAGTTTGCTGTGACGTTGTATCGTTATTTTAATGATGACAAACAAGCTCAACAGGTCAAAAAGTTACTTCCTATTCTACAAGCTCAACTTAAATTACAAGCTTCAACCAAAAGTAATCAGGCAAATGATTTTGCGTTGTGGGAAAGCTTAAGAGCTTATGGGTTTATGCTGCATAAAGCTGGAAAAAAACCTGATGGCGATCTAGCTAAAGTGCTGATTAATGCGCAAGTCAATAAGCCGATCATTACATTTGCCAGTAGCAACAAAGCCATCATAAAAATGGATGACTGGCCTTTGCAAAATGCCTATTGGGCCTTAGCCTTATATCGTTTAGCGCTGCCTTCCGGTGATGATGGTAAACCAACAGCGGCTGAGCAAGCCACAGACAATGCTGCAACAGCTATTGCTGATGCGGATATTGGCGACCGAGGTGAGCTCGCTAAAATGGCTTATACCTTTGGTTACCATGTAAACACTCAGGCTGGACGTGAGCTTTGTGAAAAAGATACTGAACGTTGTGTTATTCCAAAGCAAGAGATTGCGCTCCCACACCGTCATGACTGTTCGAAGACCACGTTTATCACTCATCAAGATCTCTCAGCAGCTGAATTGGCAGAATCGTGCACTAAACTTACCTCTCAAGAATCTGGATTCCATCAGCTGCTTGCAACACAGCATCAACCCACCGCCAATGATCATAACCATGCCTTAGAAGTGGTGGTGTTTAAAAATTGGAGCCAATACAACGCTTATGGGCAACTCATTTACGACATTCGAACTAATAATGGCGGCATGTATTTAGAAGGTACACCACAAAAACAAGGCAATCAGGCCCGATTCTTTGCGTTCAGGCAATGGTGGGTTGAACCGAAGTTCGCTATTTGGAACTTAAACCATGAATATGTGCATTACCTCGATGGCCGCTTCACCAAATACGGAAAATTTGGTCATTTCCCTAGCCATATGGTGTGGTGGTCTGAAGGTCTTGCAGAATACGTCTCCAAAGGTAACGACAACGAGCGCTCATTCAAACTGGCAAGAGAAAATAGAGATAATGCGCCAGATCTAAAAACCATTTTTGCTACTAAATACGACGATGGTTTAGATAGAACTTATCGCTGGAGCTATCTCGCCATCCGATACTTAGCTGAAAAACACCCTGAGCAACTTATTCGGCTCAGTCAATTTTTAAAAGATGATTATTTTGATGGTTATAAAGATCTACTTGCTGATCTTGAAACACACCAAGCTGATTATGAAATCTGGCTTACCGCACTACTTGAAGCTAACCCTAAACCTGAAGAAAAGGCTAAAGATCGCTTATATAAACTCGACAGATATAGCTATCGTGATTACCTCAAGCCTGACTATCTAGCTTTAGATGATCAGCATAAGCACTATTAAAAGAACACTGAGGCGAAGCTTATAGCTTCGCCTTACAGCTTTCTTTCATTTCAAAAAACACCCTATATTCAAAAAGCCTTGACGACAAACATATGTTAATGTAGAAAAACGACCAAAAACATGGACATTGTAATGGATAGGGATATTGTTCAATTACAAAGTGAACTGGATAAAATAAAAGCTGAGTTTTCTGAAAAAATTGACCATCTTGAGCAACAGATTTTAGCCTATAACTCTACTGGTATTGAAAGCGAGCAAACCGTTACACACTCCACCCCCCAAAGACATCTAGAACCAGAAACGTTTAACAGTCAGACCACGCAAACTGAACTTAAAAGCACTAAAAACACACAGTTCTCTTTTAATTGGCTTGCTTTGTTTCAATCACTGCTATCGATATTATTTGACTGGTTTAACCCAGTTTTTGAAATTATCCAATCTTATAAACGCAAGGGCCAATTACCACTGTTAATTTTAACCATCGTAGGCGTTGGATTAGTGCTCTCTGGCTTTGGTTATTTGATGCAATGGTTTATCGCTGGCTTAGGTGCCGGAGGAAAGTCACTGATATTGCTGGTCTTTGCTTTCTTAGTCATCGCTACAGGGATAGTGATCCGCAAACGTTTTCAACTTGATGAATTTGCAAATGCCATTGTCGCTTTAGGCTTATTGATTTGCTTTAGTACGATTTATTTTGCAGGTAGTGTCTACCAAATATTACCGAGTACAATTGTCATTGTTTGTTATTTAGGTATCGCTTTTCTCAGTCATATTTTTGCCTATTACCTTAATACTAAAATACTCACCACAATAGGGCTCATTGGTTTTACATTAATGCCCGTGCTATCTGGCGCATTATCGTTCGAGCCAACACTCTATTTAACTTATCTTTTAGTGCTTAATATCAGCACATTATGGCTGGCTTCTCGAATGAGAATTTCGTGGCTTCCTTTTATTTGCTTAGCGTTTTCAGTTATTGCTATCGAGTACGCCATATTAAATTACCAAAGCTCACCATCACCATTTTTAATCAATGGATTTTATTGGATATTTGCTGGAGCTTGGCTCGTTACAGCCAATCAACAAACTGAGTTAACCCACAAGCATACTCATCTCTTTCTAGCCATCATTGCCGCAAATATAACTTTGCTGTTGCAATCAGATTTATTTAATAGTCTATCACTGAGTATTTGTTTGAGTGTAAATGCCATACTTTCAGGGTTTATTGCTATAACCAACAAACCCAAGCTCAACGAAAACAGCCGCTTGTTAATCTGGCTAACAGCGGCCATCTGGTCAGCCTTAGCTATTATTGCCTTATTCGACGCTCAATACTGGGGGATTGCCTGGGGTGTTGAAGGGCTGTTATTTCTTGTTATTAGTGGAAAGTTTACTTCGATATCTCTACTACGAGCAGGACAAGGATTAACAACTATCGGCATTATCACATGTTTAATTGCTTTAGCACCTTACTTCCCTCAACCTGCGATCAAGAGTGTTGAGGGTTGGATACTTATTGTGGTGACCTTAGCGTTATTAAGTACTTGGTCAAAAATACAAACAAAATTTTCAACATGGAGTGACAATTTCAGCCTAAATGTATTAAAACCTTCACTAGAGGTACTTGAAGTTGCGTGGGGGCTAATAGTTATCTTGTCCGTGATGGACATGTATTTGGGATTGTGGGTTGGCGCATTGGTAATCCCATTGCAATTTGCAGTACTTTGGCGTTCAAGGCAATGTCAGCATAATTGGCTAGATATCTTGACGATTATTTTGTGCTTTTATCCGTTATTGGTAATTATTTCTACTTCCATTGAGGTAGGTAGTTTCCGTTTCACACTTTTACCTGCTTACGGCAAAGCAGCAGTGATTTCATTATTTGCACAACTTTTATTATGGTCAGAATTTTATCGTCACTTCGAGCCTAAGCATAATTTCAAAAATGCTTCTGAACAGGTACGCATTGTATTTTATGGTTTATTGCCAATTTGCTGGCTTAATTCAGCATTCCGAAACTTTGAAAGCGAAATTTTCTTAATATTATGGGTCTCTCCACTATTGGCAGTGTTGCTATCCCATAAAATTAAAAACAAGTGGCTGGATATCGAAGCAAAAGTCTTATTTATAATATCTGCTATTACTAGTGTTATCCTGATTGGAGATCAAACTTTACTAAACGGATTGATAGGTATATGTGGTTTCTTTGCCTGTTATGCCATAGGCTACCGCTACTTATCTGAGAACAATCAACATACAACAAAACCGTTCATTCTAGGTTGTGGCCTAATCAGCATGAGCTTCATTCTCTCTATCTTTATTGGAAAATTAGCAAATAGCTTTTGGGTTGGGTTTAATGTATTTAACGTATATTGGCTACTCGCTTTTTATGCTTTAGTCAGTATCCATCAATTACAAAAGCATCGAATGATAATCTATGTATCTCTGTCATTGAGTTTATTCATAACGTGGGGGCTATTACTTTTAGACTACCATTACGTCAGTATTATTCTGATTATGATCTTAGTTCTATTCATAAGCTTCCCTAAACATTTCAAAAATACGTTTTTTGGGACGTTGGGTGGACAAAATAACAAGTTATTCCTAAATGCAACCCTTAGTATCAGTTATTGCTGCTTCGTCATTAGTTTACCATTCGATAATTCACATTATTTAATGGCACCATTACTAGTACTTCACGGTATCGCCTTATTGTTTATCATCGATAGAAGTCTTATCAATATTCGATATAGCTTTAGTTGTGTTCTATTAGGAGTAGCTAAAATTGCTTTCTTAGATACTAAAACAGATTTAATATGGCAAAAATTTGTTTTATTAATGGGAGTTGGGCTCGTAATTTTGATATCGGCTTTTGCCTATCAAAAGCTGCAACTCTCCCCGGCTAATTCTGAGTAGCTCAACCTAGTTAGCAATAAAAATACACAATCGTCCCTTTCCTTCCTCCTGAACAAGTCAGGAGGAGATTACTCTTCTAACATCTCACTAATTGCAATATCATGTTCAATAATTGGATATGACTTTAAATCAGGTAATTGATAATGCCACCACTCATTATCATTTTTTTCAAATCCTGCCAGTGACATTGCGCCAGCCAAGATTAAGCGATTTTGCTGAGCTTCGATGTCTACTTCGAAATTGCCATGATGGGCTAATGTACGAAAATCATCGAATCCAGTTCCCATGTTGAGCTCTTTGCCAAATTCATCGACTAAAGTAACATCAAGTGCAACTCCTCTTGGGTGAGGTCGTGCTCCTGAAACCGGATGAGAGATGTATTCAGGGTTCGGAGTATGGTCAAATAACGCTTGCTGGATAACTAACGGCCTAAAGGCATCCCAAATTTTTATTCTTAAGCCTAACGGTCTTAATAAATTCATCGCTTGCTGTAGGCAGGATGCTGCATTTGGGTGTAAGAAGCATTTTGCATGTTGATAGTGTATTTTGCCTGTAAAGTTTGATGGTTTGGCATAAATTAAGTCAATCACAACATCAAAATGTTCAGGATCAATAGATCTTAAATGACTTTGCATTTTTCTCTCCTGAAATACAAGAAAGGAAGCCATCTGCTTCCTTTCTTTACTCGGATTCAACAATCAATTCTTAAGAATGTAAGCGTCCATCCGGCTGTTCAAAGATCAGATCTTCCATCTGCTCATAGGCAGATTGATGACCTGGCGCATTAAATAAAACCATCAAAATGATCCACTTGAGATCATCTAAGTCGAGTTGTGAATCCTCCAATTCCATGACACGGTCAATGACCATTTCCCTTGTCTCAACACTCAGTACTTTGATGTGTTCTAAAAACATCAAAAAACCGCGACTTTCAACATCGAGTTTTTCCATTTCCTCTTTGGTATATATGCGAAAGGTTTGCTGATTATGATCGCGTAAGTAAGGCACGTCCTTACTTTGTAACTCTGCCAGACGCTCTAACCAATCTAAGGCTTTGATAATATCTGACTGATGGAAACCAGCACGTGTTAGCTCATTAGTAAGTTGGTCTTCATCAACAAGAAGTTCCGTCTCACCGTGAACATAGTTTTCGAAAAGGTACATTAAAATGTCGAACATCAGCTAACTCCTCTTCAGTTTGACGTAACCACCAGGTACGGCAGAAATCCAGCCTTGTAACTCTAACTCTAACAACTGTTCGAGAACCTGATCTATGGTTGCTCCACTATGCTCGACTATGGCATCAATTGCCGTAGCCTCATAGCCTACACTAGCCAAGAGTTTCGGAAATGGCAAATCCAGATCCACTTCTTGACAGATATTGTGGCGACTTTTGATTTCTTCAAGGTGAAACTGATAAATGCTTGGTAATTCTTCCAATACATCATCCACACAATCCACTAGCTTGGCGCCTGATTTAATTAAATCATGACACCCTTGGCTCTGATGACTCAACACACTGCCTGGCAAGGCGAAAACTTCTCGACCCTGTTCATTTGCAAGTCTTGCTGTAATTAACGAACCACTTCTGCGGCTAGCTTCAATCACCACCGTACCTAAACTAAGACCGCTGATAATCCGATTTCGTTTCGGAAAATTCCCCGCATAAGGTTGCGTATCCGGCCAGAACTCACTGACGACACAACCTTGCAGCTGAATATCATGATATAGCTTTTGGTGGCGTTTGGGATAAACCACATCAACCCCAGTACCAAGAACTGCAATTGTCTTACATTCTTGATCATTACTAGCGGCTAAAGCTCCAGAATGCGCTGCGCCATCAACTCCAGCGGCTAAGCCACTGCTGACAACGATACCTCTCTCCACCAATTGCTGAGCGAACTCATAACTGTGTTTCAAGCCTGTAGGAGTGGCATCTCGACTTCCTACAATAGCAACAGAGGGAATGGATAATGACACCACATTTCCCTTTACGAACAGTAAAAACGGAGCAGAATCAATTTCTTTCAATAATGGAGGATAAAGGTGATCGTCAAAAGTTAAAATATGGTGGCTATCATCTGCCTCTAACCATGTCAGTGCTTGGTCGACCCGTTGAGGGTTTAATTTAAACTGTCTTTTGGGTCGAGATGACTCTGGAATATGTTTAAATGACGTTGTAAGAGCTTGGCGTAATTCAGCCAAGCTCATGTTTTGTAGAAATTGTTGAATCTGAACAGGCCCTAGCCCAGATACCGCACAAACAACTAACCAATCGGCCAGTTGTTTGTCGTTCATTCAACTAAAAGCTTCAACGACTTAGGTGATGCTAACATATCGTCGATTCTAACCGGACGTTCGTTGAGCATGATTAAACCTAAACTCACATCTTCAAATGACTTAAAGATAATTAAATTGCCTCGATGTGTTTGTGGGACTCTGATGGCGCTTTCTTCAGAAACGGTAGCAATAAAGTCATCGTAGATATTACGGTCACGCTGTTGAACTGGCTTATTATTACTACCAATGACAACTTGGTCACCTTCACGCATAATGTCAAACACCTGCCCTGGCATCACACCTTGATGGCGGCCACCATCAACATACACCACATTTAAGTGGCCCGCTTCACGTTGAGTATTGCCAATGGCAATCACTTTGGTCGTTTGCGAAGGATTTCCTGCTGAAGGCATATAAAAAGCAGACATTAACGCTTCTTCATCAACAGGCAATACTATAAAACCAGCTTCAGTTTCGCGGACATTACTCAATAGTCTCACTTTAGACACTGAGCCAGACTCAATCACTCGACCACTTGCGGCTAAAATCAATTCTCGACCAAGATGCTCACCGGATTCTGAGGACACAAACTCACGTCCCTCTTCGTAGATCCCTAGCTTTTCACCAACAGGTAATTGGCTGTCTATATAAATGACATCACCTTGAGCGTGATAACGAGATTCTCTTTCTCCACCAAGAACCTGTGGTTGCCCTTCCAACCACTTCATATCTTCAACACGGTTTTGAGATAAATAAGACTGAATCAGTGATAACTCGATAATGGGAATAGCAGAGCGCTTTGGAATTTTTCGCCCATGCGGGCTCATATGAACAACGGCTTTTTTCTTGTATTCTTGTTTGACGAGACGTGGCTGACCATTAACAAAAATTAATGTTAAAACATCGCCGGGATAAATGAGGTGCGGATTGGCGACTTGTGGATTGGCTCCCCATAGCTCAGGCCACTTCCATGGATCATTAAGAAAATGCTCAGAAATGTCCCATAACGTATCGCCTTTCTTAACGGCATAAGAATCAGGGTGGTTCTTCTTTAACACCAACTCATCAGCTAACACACTGAAACTGAGCAGGAAAAAGATTAAAAAAGTTAAACGTTTCATGAAACTGTCCATGTCAAAGTTGAGCTTTGTATCAGCTTTTGCTGTTATTGATACCGCTAAAGGATTAAAATTAAACAATATGAGTATTTAATTTATTATATCCTCCGGATATTAATTGGTCAGTATATACTTGCTGTAAATGAAGTTGCAATTTATACGCATATAAATTCTGGCCTATTTTTAATCATTTAGAGTGAATTTATGACAATTTTAACCGTATTACGCTTTCCAGACGAACGTTTACGTACTGTGGCTAAGCCTGTTACCGATTGGGGTGAACAACTGCAGCAGCAAATTGATGACATGTTCGAAACCATGTACGAACAAAAAGGTATTGGTTTAGCGGCAACCCAAGTTGATTTTCACCAACAACTGATTGTAATGGACTTATACGACGAAGAAGATCGTCCTAAAGTCTTTATCAACCCTCAAATTGTGGCCAGTAGTGGGCAATTTACCAATGAAGAAGGCTGTCTGTCTGTACCCGGTGTGTTTGCAAAAGTAGACCGTTCAGAGTTTGTGACTTTAAAAGCGAAAGACAGAGAAGGCACAGAGTTTATTGTTGAGGCCGATGGGTTATTTGCGATCTGTATTCAGCATGAGATAGATCACCTTAATGGGAAACTGTTTGTGGATTACTTATCGCCACTCAAACGCAACCGAATCAAAGACAAATTAGAAAAAGAAGCTCGCCAAACGGCAAAAGAAGACCAATAGCCCTTAAAAAGAATTTATTACTAAAGGCACGAAATTGAAACCACTAAAAGTTATATTTGCCGGTACTCCGGATTTTGCTGCTCGCCACTTGCAGGCGCTACTCGACTCTGAACATAATGTTATTGGCGTTTACACCCAACCCGACCGCCCAGCGGGTCGAGGTAAGAAACTGCAAGCCAGTCCAGTAAAGCAGCTCGCCGAAACGCACAACATTGCGGTATATCAACCACAATCCTTGCGAAAAGAAGATGCACAACAAGAACTCGCCGCATTAAATGCCGATATCATGGTTGTTGTGGCTTATGGATTGATCCTCCCACAAGTTGTTTTAGATACACCTAAGCTTGGTTGTATTAATGTTCATGGTTCTATTTTGCCGAGATGGCGAGGTGCGGCACCGATCCAACGCGCAATTTGGGCTGGGGATACAGAAACGGGTGTCACCATCATGCAAATGGACATTGGGTTAGATACCGGCGACATGCTACTGAAAACACGCTTACCCATTGAAGACGAAGACACTTCTGCAACACTTTACGAAAAACTGGCGAATCAAGGCCCTAACGCTTTAATTGAAGCCTTATCAGGTTTAGCGTCAGGAACGCTCAACGCAGAAAAGCAAGACGACTCGTTAGCGAACTATGCTGAAAAGTTATCCAAAGAAGAAGCAGAAATAGACTGGACTAAATCAGCGACTCAATTGTGGCAAGAAGTGAGAGCCTTTAACCCATGGCCTGTTAGTTTCTTCAAGCATCATGAGCAAAACATTAAGGTGTGGCAAACTCAAGTGCTCTCAGAACAACACGATAAACCCGCTGGCACCATTGTGAGTGCAAATAAACAAGGTATTGATATTGCCGTGGCTGATGGCACTTTACGTTTACTCTCTCTGCAATTGCCAGGTAAAAAACCGCTTTCTGCTGCAGAGATTATGAATGGCCGAGCGGATTGGTTTGAAGTAGGAACGCAACTGAGTCTTAAGCAAGACACTAACGAGGCCGCTAAATGAATATCAGAGCCTTAGCCGCTAAAGCCATATTTTCAGTCCTTGAGCAAGGTGTATCACTCTCAGTTGCATTGCCAAAACAACAGCAGCAATTACAAAATGGCAAAGATAAAGCCCTTTTAGCCGAACTCTGTTATGGTTTGATGCGTCACCTGCCGCAAATAGATAAATGTGTCAGTGATTGTTTAAGTAAACCATTCAAAGGAAAACAACGCATTGTGCATCAATTGCTGTTAGTCGGCTGTTATCAATTGTATTTCACTCGCATTCCTGAGCACGCTGCCATTTCTGAAACCGCAGAAGCCTGCCGACAGCTTAAATTTGATGGCCTAGTAAAAGTCGTTAACGGTGTACTCCGCAATATTCAGCGAAATAAAACCGAATTAAGTACGGCGAACCCAGTTTTAGAGTTTAATACACCAAGCTGGATCATTAAACGTTTGCAGCAAGCTTACCCAGATACTTGGCAACAAGTGATTGAGCAAAGTCATCAACGCCCACCGATGTGGTTACGTAACAACCAAAAAGTGCAATCTCGAGATTCGTATTTACAGTTGCTGCAACAGATTGAAATTTCTGCATCAAAAGGAGATAACTCCAACGCTATTTTACTTGAGAAACCAGTGGATGTGATGCAGTTACCAAACTTCGAACAAGGTTCTGTATCCGTTCAGGATGCTGCGGCACAATGGGCGGCTGAATTATTAGCACCACAAGATGGAGAGCTAATCCTTGATGCTTGTGCCGCACCTGGTGGCAAAACGTGCCACATTTTAGAGTCTGCTAATACGGATGTTGTCGCTGTAGATTTTGATGAGAAGCGTTTAGAACGGGTATCAGAAAACTTGGAACGCTTAGCACTTACCGCTAAAGTCATTCATGGTGATGCCGCTGACATTCCTTCTTGGTGGAACGGTGAAAAGTTCGATCGAATTCTGTTAGATGCACCTTGTTCAGCAACAGGAGTCATTCGTCGTCACCCGGATATTAAATGGTTACGCAAAGAAGCCGACATTACAGAACTGGCTAAGTTACAACAAAAAATTGTCGATCATTGTTGGCAATGGTTGAAACCTGGGGGTACGCTTATTTATGCGACCTGCTCAATTTTACCGCAAGAAAATACAGAGCAAGTGGAAGCCTTTCTAGCTCGAACTGACGATGCTGAGCTATTAACGATCGACCAGCAAGCTGACAAATCAGCAATTGGCTGGCAAATCCTTCCGGGTCAAAGCCAAATGGACGGATTCTATTATGCAAGGTTGCAAAAACAAAAATAAGGATAATCGTAAGTCATGAAAATTATCATATTGGGTGCAGGACAAGTGGGCGGTACGCTCGCTGAAAACCTTGTGGGTGAAAATAATGACATCACCCTAATCGATAATGACAAAGAACGTCTTCGTACGCTGCAAGATAAGTTCGACTTGCGAGTAGTCATTGGTCATGGTGCACATCCTGACGTGCTCAAAGAGGCGGGCGCAGAAGACGCTGACATGCTGATTGCCGTAACCAACAGCGATGAATGTAACATGTCTGCTTGTCAGATTGCTTACACCCTCTATGGTACGCCAACAAAAATTGCTCGTATTCGCTCAGAGCAGTATTTAAACCTGAAAAACAAACTCTTCATTAATACGGAACTTAAAAACACGGATAACCGTTTGCGTGGTGGCTTTGTGATTGATGAATTGATTGCACCAGAGCAATTAGTCACTTCATACATTCATCGTTTGGTTGAATACCCAGGTGCATTGCAAGTGCTTGAGTTTGGTGAAGGTCGTTTAAGCTTAGTGGCGATTAAAGCATATTATGGTGGCCCTCTTGTTGGTAATGCTCTTGCAGCGTTGCGTGACCACATGCCGAACATAGATACTCGTGTCGCAGCGATTTTCCGTCAAGGCCAACCGATTATGCCGCAAGGTACCACCGTGATTGAAGCAGATGATGAAGTGTTCTTCGTTGCCGACAGTCGCCATGTACGAGCGGTCATGAGTGAAATGCAAAAGCTGGATAACTCCTATCGCAATATCATGATTGCTGGCGGAGGAAACATTGGCTTAGGGTTAGCGCAGAAGCTTGAACGCAGTCATGCCGTAAAACTGATCGAACATAAAGCAGAGCGTGCTGAAGCACTTTCAGAGCGGTTGGAAAATACAACGGTATTTTGTGGTGATGCGGCCGACCAAGAATTATTAATGGAAGAACACATAGACCAAACGGATGTGTTTATTGCCGTAACCAATGATGATGAAGCCAACATCATGTCAGCATTACTAGCAAAACGCCTAGGCGCTAAAAAAGTCATGGTACTGATTCAGCGTGAAGCTTACGTAGATATTGTGCAAGAAGCGAACATCGATATTGCGATTTCACCGCAGCAAGCTACGATTTCAGCCTTGTTGACTCACATCCGTCAAGGCGATATTTGTAACGTTTACTCTTTAAGAAGAGGCGCTGCTGAAGCTATTGAAGCCATCGCTCATGGTGATGCCAGCACTTCCAAAGTGGTCGGTAAGCAGATTGGCAACATAAAATTGCCACCAGGTACTACAATTGGAGCTATTGTTAGAGATCAAGAAGTACTCATGGCACATGATAAAACGGTAATCGAGCAAGGAGATCATGTGATTTTATTCTTAGTGAATAAGAAGTTTATCGGCGAAGTCGAAAAACTGTTCCAGCCGAGCGCCTTCTTCTTCTAAGCGAGCGCCATTGAAATCAATCATTAATTTTAGGCCTGTCGTATTTACTCTGGGAACATTTTTATCCATGCTCTCAGGGTTTATGCTTATCCCGCTTGGGTTTGCACTTTATTACGGCGAAGACACCAGTGTCGCCTTTATTCAAGCTCTGGCCATCACCAGTATTTTTTCCAGTGTCTGCATTCATCAAGGACAAAAGTCCAAAATTCAGCTTGATATCCGTGAAATGTTTTTACTCACCAGTATCACCTGGTTTGTGGTGAGTTTGTTCGCCGCCCTGCCCTTTACTTTCTATCATGGTATTGGCTATACCGACGCGTTTTTTGAAACCATGTCGGGGATCACGACGACAGGCTCTACGGTGTTTTCAGGTCTGGACGAAATGGATCACAGCATTCTTATCTGGCGTTCCTTACTGCAATGGCTCGGTGGCATTGGATTTATTGTCATGGCAGTGGCAATTTTACCATTCCTAAACGTGGGGGGAATGCGCTTGTTTCGCACAGAATCATCAGACTGGAGCGATAAAAGTACGCCGCGAACCCAAGACATGGCGAAGAATTTATTCTTTATCTATATCTTACTCTCTATTGCTTGTGCCGTCGCTTATCATCAAGCTCATATGAATTGGTTTGACGCTATCAATCATGCAATGACAACAATCTCTACAGGCGGTTATTCAACCTCAGACAAATCCATGTCCGGCTTCTCAACTCAAGCCCAATGGGTAGGCACCATCTTTATGGCCGCTGGCGGCTTACCACTGATTTTATTCGTGCAATGTATTCAACAGCGAAGCCTTAAAGTATGGCGAGACGAACAAGTCAGAGGCTTTTTAAAGTTCATCACATTTGTGTCAGTTTCATTAGCGTTATGGTTTTGGTACACCCATGATTTAACCTTAATTGATGCCCTTAGGCTGGCAAGCTTCAATGTCGTTTCCGTTGTAACCACAACGGGATATGGTCTCACCGATTATGGTCAATGGGGCGGCGTCGCTTACATTGTTTTTTTATTTTTAATGTTTGCAGGCAGCTGCTCTGGTTCTACTTCTGGTGGTATGAAAATTTTTCGCTTTCAAATTGCATTTGCCATCATGCGTGAACAATTAAAACTGCAAATTCACCCCAATGGCGTATTTACTGAACGCTATAATGGGCGCACGATTAAGCCAGATATTGTCCGCTCACTCGTTACCTTCTTCTTTCTATACATTGGCGTTGTCATCTTACTGACGATTGTTTTGGTTCTCACCGGGTTAGATCCTGTATCCAGCTTTAGTGGCTCGATTACTGCCGTCAGTAACGTTGGCCCAGGACTTGGCCCTGTGATCGGTCCTTCGGGGAATTTTGCAGGCTTAACGGATACTGCGAAGTGGGCGTTATCGATAGGTATGCTTTTAGGGCGATTAGAGATTTTAACTGTTGCCGTGTTATTGCATCCTAAGTTTTGGAAGTATTGAAATCTGAATAAGTTATCCATTTATTTCAACTATTAATTAACTTTAATTTACCCTTAATCTTCAATTTAGGTCTAGTAACTATAATACAATATACTATCAACAATTCAGACATGATTATGTTCCCTCGTTTACTTCCAAGCTCCACTGGCTCTGAGTATGGTTTATTACCTGAAGATCGTGAAGAAGAGATAACTGAAGCACAGCTTCGAGGCAATGATTCAGCCGCCTCTGCATATTTGCAAGAGAATAGAGATAAACCAGAAGCAGAGGCGTCTCCTAGAGCCCCTTCTCTCTTAGACTTTACAACAACCCCTGAAACAAGTAGATTTCACAGAAATGTTCTTAGGGGATTGACCCCTTCAGATATATCTAAAGTCGACAAGATTATTTCTCAACTCAATAATACACTCACACTTACTGAAGCTAGTAGCTTAGTTGATCAAGCCAACCAGATACTCGTTGTAAAAGGGAAACCTATAGGCGTTTTCAGTCTTAAAACTGTTGAGGGGTCAGCATCTGCAAAAGGTAGCACTGTTCGCAAACTGAGTTTTGAATTAAAAAAGGTCAAAGGTCATTGTGTGGTACATAAACAAGGATATGATTTTAGGGGTTTACCAGATCACTTAAACTTAAAAAAAATAACCCTCTCTTTTACATCTAATGATTTTCATGCGCTTAATAAGTTCCAAGAATTCTTAAGATCCCAACCAGGTTTATCCGAAAAAGATTACCATAGACATAGTTGCGCCTTCGGTTGTAGATTGAATGATCTTAAGAAGCCATATGATTCGAATCGATTACAAATCTACTGTTCGAATCTGAATAAATTGCTCAAACAATTTAACCATCCAGCAATTTGCGTCCTGTTCAAGGTTTCAGAAAACTCCAAAGACTCAGTTACTTACAGGGTTGAAGTGAAAAATGATCTAGATTTCACGGGAAACTCTGAACTATGGTCTCTTGAAGTATCTGTAAGGCCAATCAGACATCCAGAAGTCGGTTTTGTGGAAAGAGAATCAAGACAATACCAACGCCAACAAGCAGAGGAAGCAAAGGCGGCTAAAGTAAAACAATGCTCTGAAAAAGCTGAAGCCTGTTTCTCTGATGATACTCAATTATGTAGGTTGAAAAAGTATATGAGTTTTAAAGATGGAGTATATTCTCTATATCCAATAACTTCGCTTTCACAGCGAGCGCTTGTTATAAACTTTCAATTAGAAGATCTTGTTGTAGCACTGAACAAAAAAGATATTGATAGAGCCTCCGAAATTACAGGCTACGCTTTTCCAAGAAGAACTCTATTAAGTGATTCGAAGACATACAGAATGGCAAAAGATTCTCGCATATTTCCTGTGAAGCCAGCAGAAGAAGCTAACACAGTATCACAGGAATTGGCTAAAGATCTTGGAAAGCTATGTGATTCAATATTATAAAAGTTATAGAATTGCTTATCTAAGTTTACAAAGAATAATTATTGAGCCTCAATAAAATCAATTTCTTGTCGAAATATCGCTGATCTCAGCCTTTAACTCGTAGCTTGATAATTTGCCTACAGGTATTTTTAAAGCAATACCTTTTGCTTGCTTCCCTGATCGTAAGTAAGTTTCAGGCAATCGTTTCACAGATGTCCAAACACTGGTTTCATCCTTAACGATTTGCTGCCTTTGAGAATCAAAGAGTGTGTATGTGATATCAACTTTGATTACGGATGACTTACCACTATTGGTAACACTCACAGGTATCACTAATGCCCCTTGCTCATAACGGGCTGCATGAAACAGCAAGCCAACACCAGACTGTTCGAGTTGTAAAATGTTTTTATCGGAACCTAATTGAACCTGAGCAAAACGTTGCTGAGGCAGTGAGACAACAGGAATCGCTTGCTGAGGCTTTGTTTTAGTACTCTGTTCTTTCACTCTTGATTGCTGACTTTGCGCTTGCGGCTGAACATATGACCACGTAAAATCATCATGTAACACCACGCTTCTACCATCTTTTAATTGAATTACAGTATCGGCTGCAAATGCATTACAGCAAAGCAATACACTGATAACTCCTAACATCAACTTTTTCATTAATAGTCACCTGACAATGCTCATTTATTCATAAGCATAAACGCCTTTTTAGTTTATACCCATGATACCTGAAGATGCATGTTTCAGGACTTTCTCAGCGCCAATTCTTTGAGGCGCATTAGCGAAGGAATATCGGGATTCTTTCGAGCTAATGTAACAAAGAAGAATTGGCGCTGAGAAGTCCACGAAGTACGAGTTGCACAGCGTGTTACTCTGTGTTGCCAGTGCTAACAATAGCTCACTATTGCCGCACACTGTCGCCTTGATTAACAAGCTGTGCATACTCGCTGAAATCGAACATCTTCAGGTATCATGGGTATAAAACGATTGCATACATTGTAACTTATATTAATGGCAAAAAAACTCAACCTTTAACTTGATTCATTGCCTCAATTGCCTCTTGGCCTATCAGCTCTAACGCTGTGTCTCCTTTAGGCGGTTGCATTAGCCCAGCTCTGACATCTCGAAAATATCTCTCTAGAGGCAATCGACACGTTAACCCTGTACTTCCTGCTATTTCAAGCGCAGTTTGTGTGACTTCACAGGCGACTTTTAAGGCAAAATACTTCGCAGCCACGACTTTAGTAAACTGCCTTTGCTCCCATGATTCTGCCGCTTCGAGTAACAATGCCCTAGCGGCTTGGAGTGAAATATCTATGTCACCAATTTGCCTCTGAATCCCGGGTAATGTTGCAATTGGTTTCCCTAAAACGGTGGGGGTTCTTTCTAACGCATATTGAATGACAGCATTACGAGCACCAATAGCTGCTCCTAAGTACACGCTAGATACCATCATGATAAACCATGCTTTTCCGCTTAATTCTGCCTTATTAGATTCTGAAATTAATAGGTTTTCAACTGGCACAAGTACATCACTGAATATAACGTCATGACTATCACTGGCTCGCAGTGATAACCCTTCTCCCCAAGTTTCTTGCCATGAAATGCCATTACGATGATTTTCCACTAATACCACTTTTGGCTCACCTTCATAATCGATCGTCACCAGTAGGTGAGTAATATGTTTACCGCCTGTCGTGCAGATTTTTCGGCCGTTAATCAGTAAACCATCACTTGTCCGTGTTGCAGTGGTTGCATACATTTGCCCTCTTGATGGGCTCCCCAATTCAGGCTCTGTCCCTGCAAAATTGAATATTGCCCCAGCAACAGCCTCTTTACAAAAGCGAACATAATGGTGTTCACTCCATAGAGGATGCTCCTGCGCTTGCCCAAAAATATGCAGTGGCATTGCAGCAACTAACGCCGTTGCAGGACTTCCCTGTGCAATTTCTAACTGAGCACGAATACAGTCTTTGATGAACAATCCAGAACCACCAAACTTCTTAGGAATATTTAATGTGAGGTAACCGGAGGACTTAAGTGCATTAACATCTTCTTTTGGCAGCTTACCATGTTTATCAGCCTCGCTTGCACGAGCAGCAAACTGCACAGATAATTGCTTTGCCAGATCAATTGCACTTTTATTCGTATATTCCATTCACATGCCAGCTCATTCAAATTAGATATAACCTATTAGGTAAGTGTATGTTAAAAGACATAAATACGAGCTGAATGAACGAAACTCTCTGTAGCTAATCAATGATCTTTTAGACGCTCAGACAAGAAAACTAGACACTGACACATGGCTGAAACTCACCAGTCATCCATGATATCAACCCTAAACAAAACTGATTTAACGGTGAAACATCATGGCAAAGGTTGAAATTTATACAAAAGATTACTGCCCGTACTGCAAGCGAACCAAAGCAACACTGACTGATTTAGGCGTAAGCTTTGAAAACTATGAAATCACAGACAATGAGCCGATGAGGCAACAAATGATCGCTCGCAGTAAGCGTAAAACCGTACCGCAAATATTCATTAACGATCATCATGTAGGTGGTAATGATGACCTACACACGGCATTAAAAAACGGTACATTAAAGAAGTTACTACAAAAATAATTGCTCCATAAACGAGTCTCAACGCATATTATTTAGAACAACAAGCACAATAGGTAAGCCATATGAAAACTGAACGTCACGAATTGACAGGCCATGATGGTTCAACCCTTGCAGCTCGCTTGGACTTACCTACAGGTAAGCCTGCAGCTTATGCTTTATTTGCCCATTGCTTTACTTGTTCTAAAGATATCCCTGCAGCCAGAAGAATTGCCCAACGCCTTGCATCATTAGGCATTGCGGTTCTCAGGTTTGATTTTACAGGCTTAGGGCACTCTGACGGCGAATTTGCTAACACTAATTTCAGTTCAAACATTGAAGACTTATTGCTCGCAGCCAATTACTTAAGAGAAAACTATGAAGCACCACAGCTGCTGATTGGTCATTCATTAGGAGGCGCAGCGATACTCGCCGCTGCAGGAAAAGTACCCGAAGCGAAAGCGGTGATCTCAATCGGAGCTCCTGCCGATCCGCATCATGTTGCGCATAACTTTGGACAAAAAATCGAGTCGATTGAAACTGGTGGCCAAGCCGATGTGCAATTGGGAGGTAGAACCTTTACCATCAAGCAACAGTTTTTGGATGATATTTCACAAAGCGCATTAGAGCCAGAAATTGCTTCGATGAAAAAGGCGTTATTGGTGTTACATGCACCATTGGATAAAACCGTTGAACTTGATAATGCAGCTCGCATTTTTCAAATGGCCAAACACCCTAAAAGTTTTGTGACGTTAGATGATGCCGATCACTTACTCACCAATCCGAAAGATGCCGAATATGCCTCAGATATTATTGCAGCATGGGTGCAGAAGTACATTAACGTCAGTTTGTTACCCAAATTAATGAATGCGCCAGAAGGCATTGTGCGAGTGAGCGAAGCGAACCCTGACAGCTTTACTCAAGATATCAGTGCGGCTGGACACCACCTAATTGCAGATGAGCCTGAAAATTACGGCGGCGACTTTCTAGGTGCCACGCCGTATCAATTAGTCAGTGCAGGACTTGGCGCCTGCACATCAATGACGATTCGAATGTACGCTAAACGCAAAAAAATACCGCTCGAACACGTACAAGTGGACATCAGTCACGACAAGATTCATGCAACCGATTGTGAACATTGCGAACAGACAACAGGAAAAATTGATCAATTCACTCGTAAAATCATCTTAACAGGAGATCTTAGCGAGGAAGATAGACAACGCTTACTGGCGATTGCGGATAAATGCCCCGTTCATCGTACCTTGGAAGGTGAAGTGAATATTAAGACGGATTTGATTTAGTTTTTATGAATGAATAGTTTTGAGCTATCCATTCAAGCAGCAATATCTTATTTATAGATGCTTTTTCAAAAAGTTCTTACAGTCATCTTTAGCCCAATGTTTGTCTAAATATTTCGTCTCTTTAATCACGTATTTTACGAAACCTTTTTTTCCTATATAGTCTGAACCTATTCCATCAGCTTTTAACTGTGATAAACCAGCTTTAATCTGCCAGCCTTGCTTAGTTTTATCTTTTGCGAGTATTTCCGCACAATAATTAAATTTTGCATTGAAACCCGCAGCAACTTTAGTACTGAATGATGCAGAGTTTGCAAAAGGTGTAATCATCAGCATTCCAACGAGTAGTAATCTTTTCATTATCTCTCTCTAAGTTAAGTGCAGTATATTCTTACTGAGCAAAGCACGCTCAGTAATATTATATTTTCACGTAGATAAAATACTGTGATTAACTTCATCACTCTTGTTATCAATGCACCTATGAGTAAAACGCAGCGGCATTGTTTAAAGATCTGAAATCAGCATCAATGAAAACCACTGATGAACGTCTCAGTAAATGCTTTAAGCCTTTCAGTAATTCTCGGCAAAATGGTTCTTCGTGTTCGGAAGGTCATCTTCTCAGTGGTCAGCTGGGCAATATCGTCAGATTTAAGACCGTCCACATCAAGACCATTCTCAATGCTAGTGATCATCTCACTAAACTTGTCCGAGTCTAACTTTTCCTCGGCAGTGATCTGGCTCATCTCTTTTTGCTTCTGCTCTTCGATATACTCGTCAAACTCATTGCCTTGCAATAATCCTTGCAGGTTCTTCTCAATGAAGTCCTCAATAAGCTTGCGCTTACTGTACAGTGTTGGCTCTGTAGCCAGTAGATTTGCAATGATCTGACGCTTCTTCTCCTTAGCTTCGCCACTTGGTTCTTCAAGCATGGTTTGCAACAAGTGGCGTATATACCCATGATACCTGAAGATGCTCGATTTCAGCGAGAATGCACAGCTTGTTAATCAAGGCGACAGTGTGCGGCAATAGTGAGCTATTGTTAGCACTGGCAACGAAGAGTAATAAGCTGTGCAACTCGCACTGCGTGGACTTCTCAGCGCCAATTCTTCTTTGTTACAT
>NZ_JAFEUN010000071.1 GCF_016900895.1 Parashewanella hymeniacidonis | reverse complement strand
GATGTAAGCCCTAAGTTGTTTTTTAGGGCTAGTCGTAGCTTTCAGAAATTTGATTTCAGAGATACTTTTTCTAATGCAATTTTTTGATTACGAACCGAAACCGAAACACGTTTATGTCCAAAAGCTGGTTGCCTTGCTTATAAAAAACTGAAAAATCAATCCAATAAAACTTGAACGTGCTGAAGCTTATTGTCGTAGATGATCATGGTCTCTATTCCTGTGTACTCTACAGCGTCACCATTTAATGTTTCACCCTCGAAAGCAAAGCCGAAGCTAATGACATTTGGCTTTTCTTCTTCCATAAAAACCGTGCTCCAATGGAGTCTCTTGTATGAACAATGATGAGCACGTTGCATTGCCATAATATCCTGGCAGCCAAGGTAGAAGTCATTTTGAGCGGTACAAAATGTAGATCTTTTATCAAATAATTTACTTATGGCCTCAAAATCACTTTTATTGGATAACTCGAAATAATGCTTTGCGATTTCTAACGGAGTCATGTGAACACTCATTTAACTGGGAGGAATTTAAAAACATATTAACGCAAAACTTCTGAACTGAGAATTTTCGTATTTTCGAGTTTTTCCTGAATATTTCCGAACATTCTTGAACATTCTTGAACATTTCTGAACATTCTTGAACATCTCCTAACATCCCTGAATATTTGAAATTATTTTTTATTACAGGTGTTTACACTTGATTTTGAGTGTGTAATTTTGCTCGTATTAGTTTTAAAAAATCTGATGCTAGCAAGGATGTGAAGTGTCTTTCATAAGCAACTCTAGCCCTAATTTGGGGTGACTTTTCGGAGTAGACAATGAAAGTAAGTTCACTCAATACGACAACCTCAAACTCGATACCACTAAGCAAAACTCGGGTGATACTCGCCCATGTTTTTTTGGTTTCCATTTTATTGTTAACTCCCGAAGTCGCCTTTGCCAACCCAATTACTGAAGGAGTGG
Source organism: Parashewanella hymeniacidonis (assembly GCF_016900895.1). Classification (GTDB taxonomy): domain Bacteria; phylum Pseudomonadota; class Gammaproteobacteria; order Enterobacterales; family Shewanellaceae; genus Parashewanella; species Parashewanella hymeniacidonis. Next base: position 24,281 of record NZ_JAFEUN010000071.1, on the reverse strand, counting down.
ATTGGGTGATGGATTTGCTGACCAACGGCATAGCCCGAAGTGCGGCGGTGATTGGTATAGCGATTTTGGGATACTTAGCTTGGTTTGGTCGCATTACGGGCGAAACTTGCGGCAAATACATTGCGGGTATTGTGTTGGTGTTCGGTGGTACCACTATTGTCGACATGATTATTTCAGCGGTGAAGTAGGGGATGACGATGAATACCTTAGAATCCAATCGACATGATCCTTTATTTGTTGCCGTCACTCGCCCTGCGATGAAATGGGGTGTCACCTTAGATGTCATTATTGTCGCTAGTGCGTTAGTGGCTGTGCTGATGATAGCCAGCAAAAATCCGTTAACTTTACTGCTTTATCTTCCAATTCACGGCGTGATGTATGTGTTGTGTCTGCGTGATCCAAGATTGCTTAAGTTGATGTTGTTATGGCTAAAAACTAAGGCTAAGTCGGTAGCTTGGCGACAGTTTGGGACTGCCACAGCTTGCCCATATCGCAATACTCGCAGTAGTAATTCCATTTTGAGGAACGGCTTATGAATAAGTCAGTTCCCAAGCATATCTGGCAGGGCGAAAACGAAGCGGCTGAGTTTATTCCCTATCAAACTCATGTGGATGAACACACCATTAAAACTCACAGTGGCGATTACCTACAAACCATCCGTTTGCAAGGTGTTGCCCATGAATCAGTAGCACCAGAGCAGGTATTACTTTGGAAAGAGCAACTGAATTTATTGCTGCGAAATATTGCCAGTCCTGATATTTGTATTTGGACGCATTTAGTTCGCAGAGAGCACAAAGTTTTTCCGCAAGGCGAGTTCAAATGCGAGTTTGATAAACAGCTTAATGACAAATATGCCGCTCAAGTTTGTCAAAGTCAGTTGATGATAAATGAGCTGTATCTCACCATTATTTATCGCAGCCATAGTCAGAAACTTACTTCTTGGTTTGGCAAATCAGTTGCGATGACTCAAGAGCAATGTGCGGCAGCTTTAAAGCAAGCCATTAGTGCATTGAATGAAATAACCAGTACCGTTATGGCGTCAATGCAAGCTTATCAATCGCAACGCTTAGGCACCTATTTCGAAAAAGGCATTTTCTACTCAGAATTGCTGACGTTTCTGGATTACTTAGTCAATGGTGAGTGGCAGGCCAGAGCGTTACCGAAAGCCAATATTTCACATTCAATGATGCGTCAACGACCACTGTTTGGTGGTGACACTTTTGCATTAAAGGGCATTACGCAAACCCGTTTTGGATCTTGCTTGGGGATCTCGGAGTACCCTGAGCGGACGGAAGCGGGTTTGCTTAATACTCTTTTATCGGCACCTTTTGAGTTGGTGCTAACGCAAAGTTTTCAGTTTCTATCTAAACCCGTATCAACAGAATTGTTGCAACGACAACAAAAACGCTTACACACCACAGGTGACTTTGCTCACTCTCAAATCGATGCCATTGATTTGGGGCTGGATGACATTACCTCTAATCGAATTGTGTATGGTGAGCACCATTTGGTGTTAACCGTACTTACTGACTCAAAAGCGCAATTAGAAAAGCATCTGTCACAGCTCAAATCTGAACTGGCTGATATGGCCATCATTCCAGTTCGAGAAAGTACCGCTCTTGCCGCAGCGTTCTGGTCGCAATTACCTACCAACAGCCAATATCGCCCACGTCCTGCGCCGATATCCTCTAAAAATTTTGCTGGATTTTGCAGTTTTCATAATTATCCAGCTGGGCAAATGACAGGCAATCAATGGGGCGCAGCAGTGACCATGTTTAAATCGGCTTCTGGTTCGCCTTATTACTTTAACTTTCACGAGACTAACATTCACAAGCGCAACTTGCTTGAACATAGGAGGAACAATCGCAATCTAAGTCGCAATCACTCTAAGGAAGCCACGCTCAAGGATGAGCACCACGCATTAGGGAATACCTTAATTATTGGTGCATCGGGTAGCGGTAAAACGGTTCTGCAAGGTTTTTTGATATCGCAAAGTAAGAAGTTTGAGCCAACCCAAATTATTTTTGATAAAGACCGTGGTTTAGAGGTTTATGTGCGAGCTTGTGATGGATTGTATTTACCGTTGCAAATGGGTAAATCGACAGGGTTTAACCCGTTTCAGTTACAGGACTCACCCGCAAATAAACTGTTTCTCACCCGACTTATCAGTAAATTATGCTGTGATAATTTCACTCATACTCAACAGCACGAAATCGCTAATGCAGTGAATGGTGTGATGAGTCTTGAACAGCAAAGTAGACGCTTAAGCCGTTGTCTGGAATTTCTCGATCCCGTTGATAATGATGGTTGCTATTCCAAACTGCAAAAATGGTGTCAAGGCGGTGAGCTGGCATGGGTGCTGGATAATGATGTTGATGAGCTGTCCGTCGATAACCAAACTTTACTGGCCTTTGATGTAACTGAGTTTTTAGAGACTCCTGAAATTCGAACGCCAATTGTGATGTATCTGTTTCATCGGATTGAAAGCTTGATTGATGGTCGAAGATTACAAATCATCATGGATGAATTTTGGAAGCTACTTGCAGATGAATACTTTGAAGATCTCGCCAACAACAAACAAAAGACTATTCGTAAGCAAAACGGGGTTATGGTTTACGGAACTCAGTCTGCCCGTGATGTACTGAACTCACCGATTGCCCATTCATTAATCGAGCAATGCGCCACCCTCATTTTAATGCCAAACCCAAAAGCCAGACGTGAAGATTACGTTGATGGTCTGCATCTTACCGAACGTGAATTTGAACTGATTAAAACGGAGCTGCAACCCAATTCACGCCAGTTTATCGTTAAACAAGGTCAATCCAGCTCTGTTAACACACTTGACTTGAATGGCTTTGATGAAGAGTTAGCGGTGATATCGGGAACCACGGACAAAGTGGCATTAATGACGCAGTTAATTGAGCAAGTAGGCGATGAGTCGAATGTTTGGTTGCCACTTTATTTTGATGCCTTGCGAGATATGCGAGGTGGTAAATGAAACTTCTCTGGTCTAAAAATGAAAAGTCACTGGGTACCCGTTTTCACGGGTACGACGGAATAGTTTTAGCTGTGCTATTTCTATCTACATCGTCCCAGGCTTTTCCTGTGATTGATGCCGCTAATTTGCAGCAAAATATCGTCCAAGTGAAACACATGCTTGAGGAAATCAATACCCTCAAGCAACAAGTGCAAATGGCCAAGTCACAACTAAGCAGTATTAATGGCGTTCGTGGGATGGCAAATAGCATTGATTCGATTTATGACATTAGCGTCAAAGTTGATCCTAACCTGACGTTAAACAAACAAGGCATACATAACAGCGACTGGTTAAAGCTCGGCGGCGATGTCGCAGGTTTATACGATGACGTTAATCGCTATCGAGGTCGTTGGTTTGGGCAAACCCAAGTGTCATTACAGCAAACTCAAGCTAGCTATCAGCAACTCATGAGGCTGATTGAAAAGATCAATCAAGCACCACAACAAAAAGACATCGAGGATTTGCAAGCTCGGATAAATGCAGAAGGTGTGATGTTGCAAAACGAACAAGCCAAGCTGCAATTACTTAATGCCCAAGCGCAGGCAAATGATGCCTTAACACAACAAAAAATCACCCAAATGGCGATTGAATCAGCGGGTGAATTAAAACCGATTGATTGGTAAATCGTTCATTAACAATATTTGGAATTAAATGTCCAAGGATGGCAGATAACACTGACTTGAGGTATCTGCATGAAAACATCAACACTGATCTTACTTTCGATAGCTGCAATCACCGTGACTGCATGCTCTCAACCTGAGCAAAAAGTTGACCAAGGACACACGGTATCTTGGTTTCTCAAGCATAACGAAATTTTAGATCAGACCTTAAAGCTCTGTAGCGATGATCCTGCTAAATATAACAAAGAACCTGATTGCATTAATGCGCTACATGCCGCTAATCAACGCTCGGCGGGTGAGCTACATCCTATTGACTGGGGAAAGGAGTAAAACTCTGTGGCCGCTAAAAGTAATCTGTATCAGGGCATTTTCGACCTAGTCGATAAGGCACTGCACAACTATGTGCAGCAGGGTTCTGAACGGCTGATTCATTTCTTGGTGCCGCTGTTTTCTAGCTTGATGATCATCTGGCTGGCGATATGGGGTTATGCATTGATGACTGGCCGCAGTGAAGCACCTCTACAAGAAGGCTTTTATCGAATTTTACGCATTGGGTTTATTTTGGCGTTGGGGTTAACCGTTGGCCGCTACAACCAAACCGTTGTTACTTTTTTAAGCGATACCCCACAAACCCTTGCTTCGATTGTGTCAGGTGGACATTCAATGGATGCAGCGCATTTGCTGGATCAGTTATTCAGTCAGGTGTTTGAGCTTGCCGATAATGCGTGGAAGCAGGGCGGGGTGATGAACGGTAATTTCGGTATGTACTTTATTGCTGTTGCGGTATTGCTGATTGGCAGCTGCTTAACTTTGTTGGTGGCGTTTTTTATTCTGCTGAGCAAAGTGATGGTGAGTGTTTTGCTGGCTATCGGTCCTGCTTTTTTTGTTCTTCTGCTGTTTCAAGCGACACAACGATTTTTCGAAAGCTGGCTCGGCATGGTACTCAACTTTGGTTTTGTTCTATTACTGGGCGTGACATCAGGGCAATTAATGGTGTCAGTCGCAAACAGCTATCTTCATAAAATTGCTGCAAACCATGCAGCGATGACCACACTTAGCGACAGTTCGATGCTCTGCATTGTATTGGGTTTATGCATATTAGTAATGAAACAAATTCCAGCCATGGCTTCGGCGTTAGGTGGCGGAGTGGCGATTGCCGCAAACGGAGCGATTGCCAACAGCTTGCATTCATTACGGCCAACCACGCTCAGAAATCAATATCGAAACCTAAGACGAGATATGAACTATACCGGGCAGGTGTTAGCGGCACCGGTTAAGCCGTTAGGTATTGGTTATCAGGCGTATCAAAAACGCTTTGGTGGTAACAGCATTTCGGGGAGTTCAAGACCATGATTAAGCCGATGAATATAACTCTAATAGTTATAGCTTGTTTGTTGTTAACCCACTGCGCCAGCGCACCCAAACCTCCGCACTGTCATGATGATGGCAAGGGGCTAAAACCCGTCAATCATGCGCCTGTTAAACTCAAGCCAATAGGTCAGCATGATGAATGACAAGGCGCTGCTTAAGCAGTATTTCAATGAAGCCAGAGGTTGGGATACTGAGCTGAACCTTCGGATCAAACAATCTGAAAAAAGAGCATGGCGTTGTTGTTTGTTATTGACCTTGATTGCCGTTCTTCAAGGCATCGGTCTAGTTTGCCTATTACCGCTTAAAACCATCGAGCCATTCGTCATTAGAGTCGACAACAACTCAGGTTTAGTGGATGTGGTGTCTACCTTAACCAGCCATGGCAAGGTTAAGCAGCAAGCTCAGGAAGTGTTGGATAAGTACTGGCTGACACAATATGTTCGCTATCGAGAATCCTACCAGTGGGAAACTCGCCGTTATGACCGAAAATTAGTCGGTTTGATGTCGGTCGATAATGTTCAGCAAGATTTTGCGCTGCAAACTGACCCCAAAACCAACTCGCAAGCGCCCATTTCCATTTATGGCCAACAAGCTCAAGTGGTGACTCAAGTAAACGCCATCAGCTTTATCGCTAAAGACAAAGTGAACACTGAGCAGCGAATCACGGCTTTGGTTCGCTATGCCAAGCAAATAAAACGAGTGGGTGAAACACATCCGCTGACGCATTGGGTGGCTACCATCACCTTTGTGTATCGCAATGCGCCGATGTCATTGCAAGACAGACAATTAAATCCTCTCGGTTTTCAGGTGTTGAGTTATCGCAACGATCAAGCAACGGGAGGGGATTAGATGCAATGCTTTTCTTGCTCTATATCTCGTCGCACTCGTGAAAACGGGTGCCCAGTGCCTTTTGCTGTGTTCAAAAACATAAGTCGCTGGATACCCATTTTCATGGGTATGACGGCAATGTTTATTTGTACGGAGGCTTTCGCCCTCGAAACCCCGCATTCAGGCCATTTCGACAGCCGAGTCAAACACATCAATTACAATCCACAGCAAGTGGTCAAATTGGTTGGGCATTATGGCTTTTCCACCGACATTGAATTTGGAAAAAACGAAACCATAACCCAAGTTGCTATGGGCGATACCGATGCATGGGCAATCACTCCGGTTGCTAACCACATTTTCATCAAACCAAAAGCACAAAAAGCCGTGACTAATATGACGGTGCTGACTGACTCAAATAAAGGTAACCATGTTTACAGTTTTGAACTCAGTGCGCATTGGTCACAGCGTGGTGCGCATTCAAGACCAAACGATATGATGTTTCAGGTGCAGTTTTTATACCCTCAGCAGCTCAAAGATTCACAACGGAAAAAACAGCAACGTCATCAACTCAGTCAACGACTTCATTCCGTTCAGGCGCCCAAGGTGAAAAACCAAAACTACTTCTATAAAGGCGATGCAGAGCTGCTGCCTGTTTCTGTGTTTGATGACGGTCGATTCACTTACATCACCTTTAACGGCAAACAAGATTTTCCAGCGGTTTATACGGTTGGCAGTGATGATAAAGAATCTCTAGTGAACTCCAATATTAACCCTGCTTTTCCCTACACCATTATTGTTCAACGCATTGCAAAACAACTGGTACTTCGCCAAGGCAACAAGGTGTTGTGTTTGTTTAATCGCTCGTTTGGCTCCGAGCAGGCCGCTGACTACTCAAGCAGCAATATTTCAAAAGTGAAGCGGCAGCTGAAAGTTCTAAAAGGAGGTAAGTAATGGACGCCAGTTCAACGCCCAATCAAGGAACTGAATCTGAAACCTTGGAAGACTTACCGCACCTTGGAGCGTCGATTTCCCGCAGGCCGCAATTCAACAAAGGTATATTGCTGATATTGGCATTGGGCGTTATCGGGTTATTGGTGGTCATCAATGGTGGCTTTATTCATGGAGAGGCGCAGCAGAAATTTAATCATCATTACACCATTGCTGACCATTTAGGCAAACCACCAGAATTACCTAAAGCTTCTGACCACTCAACAAGCAATAGTACAGATACAGCAAAGCCTGACATTCTGCATACAGGTAATATTGCCACTGAGCCGCACTATTCGGTTTTGGGGCATTCCAATAAAACACCGCTGACACCGCAGCAACGTAAACAGTCGGATGCTTTATTGGCATTTAGTCGGCCTGTTATCAACAAACCCACTGATGCTCAAAGTCAGCAAACTCAGTTTCAGAATCCGCGGCAAGCGTCTGAACTGCAACAAAAGCTGCAACCAACCAAGTTATCAGGCAGTTTAGCCAGTCGTATTGTTGACCCGAACTTGTTCATCACCAAAGGCGCATTTCTGGATTGCATCTTAGAAACAGCCATCAGCTCCGATGTGCCAGGCATGACTCGCTGCCAACTCAGTCGAGACATTTATTCCACTAATGGCAAAGTGTTGCTGCTTGAAAAAGGCAGTCACATTGTCGGCCAATATCAAGGTGGCTTACAGCAAGGTGTGGCTCGGATCTTTGTGTTGTGGGATCGCATTGAAACGCCCAATGGCGTCATTATCGATTTAGATTCTGCGGGAACCGATACCTTGGGTCGCAGCGGACATAGCGGCTTTATCGATGGTCATTTTAAACAGCGTTTCGGCAGCGCCATGTTACTCAGCCTGATTGGTGATGTTGGCCAGTACGCTTCCAATAAGGCCAATAGCGGTAACAAAAATCAAATTCAGTTCGGCAACACCATTGGCGGTACCAAAGATTTAGCTTCGATTGCATTGCAAGACTCCATCGGCATTAAGCCAACTTTACTCAAAAATCAGGGTGAGCACATTAATGTGTTCGTGGCTCGTGATTTGGATTTCAGGAGTGTCTATGACTTGCAACTTGCCCAATGATGGTCGCAGTTTAGCGTTAATGGCTTACCTTAAAATATTAGATAAATTTTTAACGATGGAGTCAATCACTGAGGTTGTGATTAATCAGCCAAAACAAGTGATGACTGAAACGGCGCAGGGCTGGCAACAGCATACCGTAGGTGCACTTAATTTTGATTATTGTCAGCACTTAGCCAAACTGATTGCTACTTACTCAGGTCAAAAACTCGATTCAAGCCATCCAATATTATCGGCGACCTTGCCCAATGGTGAGCGAGTTCAAATCGCAATACCGCCTGTCACCTTGTCAGGACGTATCAGCTTCACCATTCGCAAACCCGCTGAGGTGTGCTTTAGCTTAGAGGATTATCAGCAGCAAGGTTACTTCAACCAGTGCTATTTGGCAGAGCAGGGCAACGAATCTGAGCTGACCAAGCTTAAACAGCAAGGCGATATCAAAGCTTTTCTCGAACAAGCCATTGCAGAGCGCAAAAACATCATTGTTTGTGGCGCGACAGGCTCAGGCAAGACCACGTTCTTTCGCTCTTTATTGAAATTAGTCCCCAAACATGAACGCTTGATCTCGATTGAAAATGTCGATGAGTTGCAGCTTCACCGTTCTCATAGCAATAGTGTCAGCTTATTTTATTCCGCAGGACAGCAAGGCATTGCGCAAATAACTCAAAAACAGCTATTAGAAGCGAGTTTACGCATGAAGCCCGACCGTGTGTTTGTCGCTGAATTAATCCGTGGCGACGAAGCATTTTACTTTCTGCGCAACATCAACTCAGGGCATCCGGGCAGTATCACCACCATGCACGCTGGCAGCCCACAACTGGCATTAGAGCAATTGGTGCTGATGTTAAAAGAATCGCAAGCAGGAAGTTCACTTTCCAGAGCAGACATTAAACAATTGCTGCATTTGTGTGTGGATGTGATTGTGCAAATAAAAAATATCAACGGTAAACGGTTCGTGAGTGAGGTTTATTATGAAAAGTAGCCCGCTGAACCAATGGCACTACTTGCTCCTAATTACCATCGGTTTATTACTCAGCCTGTGGCTTAGCAGCGCCATTTATCTGTATTTTGCACATCTTAACTATCACCAAGCCACGCCCTTTACTGTGTTCAAGTACGGTTATTATTACGGACACGACAGCAAAACCCAATTTTGGTTAACGCTTGCAGTAGTCTTTGGGTTTGCCCCTTTTTCATTATTAATAGCCGCAAGGTTTAAACCCAGGAAACAACCGCTTTATGGTGCCGCAAAATTCGCTACTCAAAAGGAAATTCAACAAGCAGGGCTGTTAAGTGATAAAGGCATCGTTGTCGGTAAACAAAAGCAATTATTCAAACAGCGGTATCTACAATTTGCAGGGCAGCAGCATGTACTGATGTCAGCACCAACTCGCAGCGGCAAAGGTGTCGGTGTTGTCATCCCTAACTTACTGACTTGGCAAGATTCGGTTGTGGTATTGGACATCAAGCAAGAGAACTGGAACATCACTGCTGGTTTTCGTAAAGCGCATGGTCAGCAATGTTTCCTTCTCAACCTTGCGCCACGAGACTATCGAAGCCATCGCTGGAATCCGCTGCATTACATTTCTGACGACCCCAGTTTTCGGATTAACGATATCCAGAAAATTGGCCAAATGCTGTTCCCCAATATCGATAATGAAGCCCCTGTTTGGCAAGCCTCAGCACGTTCATTGTGGCTAGGTTTAGTGTTGTACCTTATCGAAACTCCACCCTTGCCTGTGACTATGGGCGAGGTGATGCGACTGTTGACTCAAGGAGATGAATATCTGGCGCAGCAATTGGAAATGCGTCTGGATTCTGACTTTGGTTTATCTAGCCAGTGTTTGTTGGCCTTAAAAGAGTACCTTGATACCCCAGAGCGAACTCGTGGTTCGGTTCGTAAAAGTTTCACTTCGGCGTTAGAGTTGTTTTACAACCCCGTGATTGATGCCGTTACCGCAGGCAATGACTTCGACCTGCGGCAGTTGCGGCAGCAAAAACTCTCCATTTATGTTGGGGTAACGCCTGATGATCTAACCAGACTCGCACCGCTGATTAACCTGTTTTTCCAGCAATTGATTGATCTCAACACCCGTGAGTTACCCGAGCACAACCCGCAACTGAAATACCAAGTGCTGCTATTGATGGATGAATTTGCTGCTATCGGTAAAGTGTCCATTTTAAGCCGAGGCATCAGTTACATCGCAGGTTATGGTTTGCGGCTGCTGACCATCATTCAATCACCATCACAGCTTCGAGAAATTTACGGTCATGATGGTGCTGAAACCTTAATGGATAACCATGCGTTGCAAATCGTGTTTGCGCCGAAAAATCCTAAAGTGGCGAGAGAAATTTCAGATAGCCTTGGCACAGTGACCATTCGCAATCGTAGCCGCAGTCGTCAATTGTCGGGTAAAGGCAGTAAAAGTGAGAGTGTGAGCGATCATGGTCGAGCCTTAATGCTGCCTCAAGAATTGATGCAAATGGGTGCCGATAACGCCATTTTATTGCTAGAAAACAGCCCACCAGTTCAATGCATCAAACTGCGTTGGTATCAAGAACCATCGCTAAAGGAACGTGGTAATCATTCTGATCACGCACCTTGGACATTACCCATTATTCCAAAGGTGATCCCACGTCAGCACAAGATCCACATTAATCATATTGGCTGCGCCGATGAAGACGACAGCCATCAACACAATGCTGAAACCAATAGCATAGAACCCGAACCCGCAAAGCCAGTGATGAATGAGTTGGTTGCCGATTTCAAGCAGGTTGTAGGAGATGAATACGATGAGTAATGACACACTCAAGCACAAAACCTACCTTGCAGTGGGCTATGATGAACGGGCGCAAGCACAGCAAGAGATTGGACGCCTGAACAATGGCGTAGCGGGGATAAGTTTTGATGGCGAGCAAGGGCTGTGGTATGCCAAAGCAGGTGTAGAAAAACATAAAGTTGCACCGTGGTTGCCCGATCCAACTTTGTTTAATCAGCATCAAGATAGTGACCCCGTGGTGGAGTTTGCCAATGTGTTAGAGAGTGCGGGTTTAGTCTTAAAGGAGCCGCCAATCATGGACGGGCAAATGCATCGAGTATCAACGATTGATGATAAGCAGGGCAAAAAAAGTGGTGTCTATGCATTGTATAATGACGGCCATCCCGCTGGCTGGTATCAAGATCACCGCAACCACAGTGAACCACAAAAGTGGCATGCCAGCTTTGAAAAAGCTGATCCACTGACTCGCTTACATCAAAAAGCGCACATGGCCAATCTTCGATGGCAGCGAGAACAAAAACTTACCGCAAAGCAGCAACATCATGCCAAACGCTGCGCTCAAGCTTATGGCTTAATGCCATCAGCCAATCCACAACAAGGCTATCTGAAAAAGAAAGGCGTGCAGGCATACGCTGGTGTTTGTCAGGATAAAAAAGGTCGCTTGGTGATCCCGCTGTATGACACTGAACAACAGATCCATAGCCTACAACGTATCAGCGGCAATGGTTTTAAATGCCTCAAGAAAGGCGCACAAAAATCTGGTCATTTTTTCGTGGTGGGAGATAGGCCACTCAATGCCAATGAGCCAATCTTATACGCAGAAGGTTACGCCACCGCTGCGAGTATTGCCGAGGCAACAGGTCGAAGTGTGGTGATGACCGTCGATGCGGGCAACATACCCAAAGTCGCAGAGAAATTGAATGAGGCTTATCCCAAAGCGAGGCATTTATTTTTAGCCGATAACGACCACAGCAATCAAATCAATAAAGGCATGCTAAAGGCCAGAGAAGCTGCGAATCTGGTCGGTGGCTTTTGGCTTACGCCTAACCTGTCAGCCGAAGAGATGGAATATGGACTCACCGATTTTAACGACTTGCACGTAACCAGCAGCATTGAGCGAGTCAAAAAACAAATCGAAAACCATCTCGACAAGTGCTGGCCAGAACTCAAATACCAACGACCCGAACGACTATTACCCGCATTAAACAGCGTGATGCCAGATTCAATCCAAACTCAATCTGTAAATAACAAAGCTGTTGAGCAAGTTGCCCCAAGTAGACAGCCTGAAACAACTGCAACTACGAAAATAACACAGTCTCAAAATCAGCAATCCCATGAGCCAGCGAAGCTAGATGAAAAGCCGCTTTTACCTGAACAGCTTTCAAGTCGCTACAACTTCATTAACGGCAAAGGCTACTTCGCATCACGACCCAGTGCAGTAGCGTTTATCGATAAAGGCAACAAGCTGCAGACTCGATTAGAACAAAGCAAAGTGGTGATGGATTTAATCACCATTGCTGAACATCGCGGTTGGCACAGTATCAAACTCAAAGGCAGCCAAAACTTCAAACGAGAAGCTTGGTATCAAGCCAAAGTCAAGGGCTTGGAAGTTTCAGGCTATCAGCCCCAACCTCAAGACAATCAACGTCTGGCACAGCAACAGGCTAAGAGTCAAAACAAACAGGCTCAGCAACTTGTGTCATCAACAGGTAATAAGCCGATAAATACTAAGCCATCGACTCAAACCAAAACTAATGTTACTCAAACTGCCCAAACAGCATTAGAACGATTTAAGCAGCGGTTTTCGCAACCTAACACAATCTCAAAATCACGAGTATCTACAAAAAAGGAAGCTCAATATGAACAGCAACTTGAACGATAAATTAATGGGGCTAAACATCCCAGGCTCCATCATCGAAATGACCAAAGCCGAAGCTGAAGAGCTAGGCGCTTTTGAAGAAAATGCCTTAACTGAAGACGAAGCGCTGGAAGCTAATGAAGCTGAAGTTATTGATGACGATGTTAACGAGAATGAGGTGAACCATGGCTGACAACAAACTGCCTTACCATGAGCAAATCGCCAATAAACTCATCGAGCAACTCAAAGCTGGTACAGCACCATGGCAAAAACCGTGGCAAGCGGGCGAGCCAAGAATGCCGCACAATCCAATCAGCGGTACTCGTTACAAAGGCTCCAACGCTATTTGGCTTGCCATGCAGTGTAGAGAAGATCCCCGTTGGATGACCTACAAACAAGCCAAAGGCATTGATGCCCAAGTACAAAAAGGACAGCACGGCACTCTCGTTCAATACTGGAAGCTGTTCGACCAAATCGATAAAAAAGGCGATAACGGTAAAAAGATTCTCGGTGCTGACGGTAAACCAATAAAAGTGACCGTGAAACTGGATAAGCCAAGAGTATTCAGCTCAGTGGTTTTTAATGCTGAGCAAATCGAGGGTTTACCAGAACTTGAAATAAAAACGATTCCTGAATGGCAGCGCCATGAACGGGCTGAAAAAATCATTCAAAATTCAGGTGTACCAATTAAGTATGACCAGCATGATAACGCCTATTACAGCCCTGCGACAGACAGTATTCATCTACCTGCAAGAAACAAGTTTAAAAGCGATGACAATTTTTACGCCACAGTACTTCACGAACTTGGTCACAGCACAGGTCACCCAAGCCGATTAGACAGAGACATGACAGGCCGCTTCGGTGATGAATCCTACGCTAAAGAAGAACTACGAGCCGAAATCGGCTCACTAATGCTTGGGGATGAACTGCAAATCGGTCACGAGTTTGGCCAGCATGCGGCTTATGTCGACCATTGGGTTAAAGTTTTGCAAGATGATCCCAAAGAGATTTTAAGAGCGTCTAGGGATGCAGAGGAAATAAATATCTACTTATTGGAGTATGAAAAGGAGAATAAACTAGAAAGAGTTGAAAGAAATTCATGTGGAACCCGCATGAAAACTGATCAAGGTATCAAAAAATTCGAATATGAAAGATAGAGCTGAATAAGGTGAGTAATTCCAAAGAACATTCTAAAAATTAAAGGATAAATGAGTATAAATATGTAAGTTTTGATTAACTTGCGCCTAAAAAGAATACATTTTGTATGCAAAATGTATGGGGTTCGCTTAATAATCGCTCTAAAAGCTCAAAAAACAAGCGTATAGTAAAAAAGTATTAAATACTATTTGACAGTTATTTTTTTAAACATTATTTTGTTTCTAAATTGTTAAGTTAATGTTTCTTAGCATTTAGTTTGCCATTATGGATTGGCGAGTCGTTTAAAAGGAACTTTCATGTCTGAGTTATTTCGTCAGCAAGCTGTTGACGCTCAAAAACAAAAATTGCATGGCGATATTTCTCTCGCTCAACCTCTTTCTATATACTTTACAGTTGGCACAATTGTATTAATTATTATTGCTGCAATTTCTTTTTTATCTTTTTCGCAATACTCACGAAAAGAAACGGTTCGTGGTTATTTAGTCCCGAGTAAAGGTCTTATTAAAGCTTATCCAGTTGCTACAGGCCATATTGAAAAATTACATGTCGTCGAAGGGCAAAAAATTAAAAAAGGCGATGCGTTAGCGACCATCGTTATTAACCGGAATATGGTGAATGGCAATGATCTTAGTGATTCTCTAATTACTGAGTTAAATGCCCAATTGAGCGTGCTGAATAATGAATCATTAACAAATATAGCGTTATTAGAAAATGATCGAATAAGATTAAATAAAAATATTTCTAACTTATCTAATCGGTTGATAGTTATTACAGAAACTCAATCTTTATTAGAAGAGAAATTAGAATTAAAGAACAAACAACATGCTCAACATGAGAAACTTCATAAAAAAGGTTATCTATCAACAATGGAGTTTCAAGCTCAGCAAGAAAGTTATATTAACACTAAGCAAGAGCTTTCAAATATGAAATCTAGTGAGCTTCAAGTTCGCAGTGAATTAAACAGAGTTAAAGCTGAATTAAGCCAACTTGATAACCAGCATGAATTAAAAATAGCTGATACAAAGCGAAGAAGATCAGATATTAATCGTCAGTTGAATGAAGCTAAAACTAATCGTCGCTATGTCATTAGAGCTTCAGAATCAGGAACAATCACCGCAATTCAAGCTGTTCAAGGCGAGTTAGTTAGTAATAGCCGAGCGTTAATGAGTTTATTACCAGCAGATTCAAAGTTAATTGCAGAGTTGTTGTTGCCGACACGCTCAGCTGGCTTTATTCAACGTGGTGATGAAGTAAGAATGCGTTTTGATGCTTTTCCATATCAAAGGTTCGGTTTCGTCAAAGGAGAAGTTGAAAGTATCGATAAGGCCCTACTTGCAGGTGATGCTGTCGGAGTACCAATGCAACTGAATGAACCTGTTTACAGAGTGAGAAGTGAACTTACTGCGCAAGAAGTTGAAGCCTATGGTGATAACTTTCCTTTAAAAAGCGGTATGTTGCTTGAAGCCGATATTGTGTTAGACAGTCGCTCACTTCTTGAGTGGTTACTTGACCCAATTTACAGCCTTAATGGGAGAGTAAGCTAATGACGACCACTAATGGAACCCAGACGATGGCAGAGCAAGAAACATCCGCAATTGAACTGCTGGAATTTTCAGGAAAGCGAAGTGTTCCGTTAATTCTACAAGCAGAAATTGCAGAATGTGGGTTAGCTTCCGTAGCCATGGTTGCAAGTTTTCACGGGCATAAACTTGATATGGCTGCCCTACGCAAACGCTTTACGGCTGATTTAAAAGGAATGAACCTTCAGCAGATGATCGACTTGGGTGACAAGTTAGGCTTAGCCAGTCGAGCATTAAAATGCCCAATCGAAGAAGTCGGTAAGCTAGCGCTGCCTTGTGTGTTGCATTGGGATTTGAACCACTTTGTTGTGCTTACTGGCGTAACTAAAAATGGTGTTTTCATCAATGATCCTGCACTAGGTAAACGCAAACTGTCTCTTGAAGAGTTTGCAGAGCATTTTACAGGTATTGCGCTTGAACTAACGCCGACAAAAGGCTTTAAAAAGCAAGATGAACGTCAGCAGATGCGTTGGAATCAGCTGTGGACGAAGATGACAGGCTTAGGTAAGACCTTAGTTGCCTTATTTGCTCTGTCTGTATTGCTTCAAATATTTGCATTAGTTACGCCCTATTATATGCAATGGGTGGTTGATGAAGTGTTGATAAGCCAAGATAAACCACTGTTGATTGTATTAGCGATTGGGTTTGGTCTGCTGGCCGTGATTAATGTTGTCACCACTGGGGTTCGCAGTTGGTTAGTGCTCAGAGTATCCAGTTTGCTTAATATGCAAATGGGAGTGAATTTGCTTAGGCATTTGCTTCGTTTGCCAATGGCCTACTTCGAAAAACGTCATATAGGTGACTTGGTTTCACGTTTTGGTTCACTTTCACAAATTCGTGAACGTCTGACTACTGGCTTGGTTGAGACACTGGTTGATGGTGTGATGTCAATTGCAGTATTGGTAATGATGTTTATCTACAGTATTGAATTAACATTAGTGGTGTTAGCTGCAATTGCACTATATAGCATCTTACGGATTGCTTTATATAAGCCGTTTCATCGTGCATCAGAAGAGTCGATACAAGCGAGTGCCAAAGAGCAAACCAACTTTTTAGAAAATATACGTGGTATTCAAACTATTAAGCTGTTCACCAGTGAGGCTCAGCGCCAAAGTCAATGGCAGAACCGTTACGCCGAAGTCATTAATGCTGATATTCGATTAGGTAAACTTCAGATTAGTTTCGATGGTGCGAATAAGCTTTTATTTGGAATTGAAAACATTATTGTCGTGTACCTTGCTGCCACACTTGTTATGACTGGAAGTTTAACTGTAGGTATGGTGCTGGCTTTTATCGCTTATAAAAACCAATTGACCGAACGAGTGGCAAGTTTAATTGAACAAATCGTGCTCTTTAAAATGATGCGCCTGCATTTAGATCGTGTTTCTGACATTGCATTGCAAGAAGAAGAAGCCAATAGAGACGGTGACGCCCAACTTGTGGAAGCAAAAGGTGAATTAACACTTGAAAATGTCAGCTTTAGTTATGGTGAAGACGAAAAGAATGTGATTGATGATGTATCAATCAAAATTCAAGCGGGTGAATCCATCGCTTTCGTGGGGGCTTCAGGCTGCGGTAAAACCACATTAATGAAAATCATGCTCGGGTTACTGACACCAACGAAAGGGCGCATATTACTTGATGGCCAAGATATTACTAATATTGGCTTAACCCAATACCGTAAGCATATTGCTGCTGTAATGCAGGATGACACTTTACTATCAGGTTCAGTTGCAGACAATATTACCTTCTTCGACCCAGAGCCAAACTATGTTCGAATGCAATACTGCGCACACTTGGCAGCGATTGATGTTGATATAGCACAAATGCCAATGGGATATAACGCACTAGTCGGTGATATGGGCAGCCAGTTTTCAGGTGGGCAAGTACAAAGGTTATTACTAGCTAGAGCGCTGTACCAACAACCGAATATTTTGTTTATGGATGAAGCAACCAGTCACTTAGATATTGAAAATGAAGCTCGTATCAGTGAGCAGGTTCGTGAACTGGATATGACTCGAATTATTGTAGCGCATCGTCCAGAAACCATTAAGCAAGCTCAGCGAGTGATTGTGATGCATCAAGGTAAAGTTTACACGCCTGAAGAAGTAGCTGAAATGCAGCAAGCGGCGAATTAGAAGAATTTGAGTTATTGATAACTATTTTGTCGGTAACTTAAACAAAGAGTATTAATTGCTTTAGTCGGGAATTAATGCTGAAACAGTCTGAGTAAATAGATACTCAGGTAAATATAACAAAGTAAGGAAATTAAAATGCAAGAATTAAATATGAGTGAAGTTAAAGAAGTAAATGGTGGAGCACTAACTTGGGACGAAGGTAAAAACGCCATCCTAGCATTGGGGGTTGCAGGTTTAACCGTTGGTACTGGTGGTGCTGGTTTGTTTGGTCTTGCTATTTGGGCTGCTATGGCATACTCAGACTAATATGAGTTTACTCAAGGCGCAATGCGCCTTGAGTAAATCAGTCTATTAAAGAGCGATTTGTAAGGCAGGAATGGTATGCAGTCTTCAATATTTAAAAACTATAAGTTTAAGTTGACTTTTCTATTTATATTTTCCTTGTTGTTTTTATTTCTCGGGATCATTTCCCCTGAAAAGAATGGATTTAAAATTAGTTTAGTTGGTTTAATAGCACTTCTGTTTGTTGCTATAGACTATAAACTTATAAAATTAGACTGCGATGTATTAGATAAACGTAAAAAATTCGTCATTCAGTTGAAACGGGAAAGGAAAAATATTCTTATTTCAATACTGATAATTTCAATAGCCGTCTATTTGTTTCAGCATTTCTTGATGAAAGAACTTGGTACGTTAGAGATAGTTATGATCGAATACGGTATTGTTTATCAAAAAATAAACGAAGGTGAAAAATGGCGACTGCTTATAGGTTTTTTATTTCATTCAAGTATCTCTCACTGGTTGATTAATATTGCGTTGTTAATTGGTTTTTGCGCATTGGCTAGACCTTACTCTATAACATACATATTTATTGTTTTCTTTGTAGGGTGTATTTTAAGTTCAGTAGGAGCGTACTTTTTATATATATTTGGTTTTTCTAACAACGATGGATTTCTTGGTGTTTCTGGTGGTGTAATGGCTATAGCTGGCGCAGTTATAGTAGCTACTACGATAAGCTTTAAAAATTATTTTCCTAAGTATTTTTATATTTCATTTATTAGCTTTGTTAGTTCTATTATATTTATTGATTTTATTACTACTACGTTTATGACTTCTTTTAGTCATTTGGTAGGTTTTTTGTCTGGTATTTTAATTAGCCTAGTATCTTTTAAACTGTCTAAGATTAAGTTTTAGAAAATTGTTGATTCTTAGCCGAATTCAGTTTTCGTTAACGAGTCGTAAAAAAGTATTCCAAATCTTTAATAAGTTTGAATACATAGGAAGGTGGCCGCATAAAACTGTCCACACTCTGGTTATATAAAAATGCAAAATAAGCCTCCAATGTACGAAATGTAAGTTGAATTAAAAGGAATAAAAATTGAAAGAATTACAAGTTAATGAATTAGAACAAGTTGTTGGTAGTTGTCACGGTCTTAGTACTTATTTATGAATGGTATGACGGTTTTTGTCCTGTGACAGATCCTATTGCAGGTCCTGTTTAACCAGATCCAATTGATGATTTATTAGGTTAAAAAAGAATAAAGAATGAACTTAAATGAAGAGTTGCTTGTAAATAGTGGTTTTGGTGGCAACGAAGTTGTTATTCCAATCATTGAAATTGATCCTGTTACAGGTCGACCAATTGATCGCATTCCAGTGGTACCAACAAACCCTGAGATGTAATGAAAGAATTGTCTAATTGAATTTTTGATTAGAGAGTGAAGACCTAACTGCTTTAGTCGGGAGTCAGGTTTTCCGTTAGCAGTCTGAAATGCCCCCACAGCTAGCACTGTTTTACGGCTTTCAGGCAAACATAACACTTTGTATTCTATGTTAAGGAAAAAATAATGCAAGAACTAACAAAGTCTGACTGCTCAAATGTAAACGGTGGTGTAGTTAATGCCGCAGTTTTAGCTTATCGACTATACAAGCTTTATCAAAAGCTTAAATAGTTAATGAAACAAGTATTGTCAGTGAGTTATGCATCTGTAAATTAAGGAAAATGCAATGAAAGATTTAATGAAAAATGAGCTTGTTCAGGTAAGCGGTGGTGACATCACAATTACAATCGATCCTGATTTTGATTGGTCAAAACTGATTGGTACTCCAGGTAAGAAGCCTACAGACCCAGTTATTATCATTCCAAAACCACCTGTATACGATAAATAAATACGATCGAAGGAGCGAAGAATGAATGAGTTAAACGCAAAAGAAATAAATCAAGTAACAGGTGGGTTTATAGGTTTGTTTCCACATATTCCGCTACCAATTCATTTGCCTTATATTTGGCGATTAGAACCATAATTAAGTAGTTAACTTAAGGTTCAATTCATTAGTTTGGAGAAAAAATGAAAGAATTAAATAAAAAAGAACTGAATCAAGTGAATGGCGGAGTAATAACGGTCACGCCGAAGATGGTCAGTGACTTAGTAGTTTGGTTAGCCGTTAAGTTAGCCTAATAAATAGCTTCCCGATGTTATTTAGGTTGTGTCGAAAGGCACAACCGAACTATTTATCAATAAGCTTTTTACATTATTTGTAACGTTTAAAAGTTTATTGCTAAATAAAATAATATATAGACAAGGACATAGTAAATGCAGTCAACTTCTTCTATCAGTGCGTTAACCGATATTTTTGTATCACCAACAAAGGCATTTAATGCCATCAATGAAAAAAAGGGCTGGTCATGGGCTGCATTTATTGCGGTTTCATTAGTTATGACATTAGCGAGCTACTTATTTTTTAGCTCTACAGACCCTCAATTTCTTCTTGAGCAGCAGTTGGCAACGTTAGACCCAAATATGTCAGCCGAAGAGAGAAAAATGGCTGAAGAAGGTATGCAAGCTACCAGCGGAATGCAAGTTTGGTTCGCTATCGGTGGTGGTATTTTTGGTCTGATAATCGCTAATGCGCTTTACGCACTGTATTTATTGCTGATCAGCAAAATGGATGCGAATTGCGATAAGAAATTTGGCGATTGGTTCGGTTTTAGCGTTTGGACAAACATGCCTCTTGTGATCAGCAGCTTAGGCATCATTATTTTGGTGTTAACGGCAAGTACCGATCAACTTTCAATTAGTTTAATGAATTACGCTTCGTTAAACCAATTAGTGTTAGGTTTGGAACCGCAAAGTAAATTCTTTGCATTAACTGAAGCCTTCAACATTTTTGTTATCTGGAGTATTGCACTTACCGTTATTGGTCTTAAAAGTTGGACTAACTTTTCAGCAAATAAAGCTTTAGTTTTAGGCATTTTACCATCTGCTATTTTCTACATCGGTTGGGCTATTTTCGCACTGGTTTAATTCTAGTCTTAAGTCTATGGGTATCGTAGTTTGCGATACCCAATTGAGAGTTTTTAAATGAAAAAGAACATCATAATTATCTTAGCAATTATTGCGTTTATCGGTGTACTGGCTGCTAAGCGCATCACAGGTACAAAAGACGTAACTCGTGTTGATATTGCGAGCCCAACCACAGGTGAGATTGCTGATTCAATTTTAGCATCGGGCAACTTAGTGTTTAACACCCAAGTTCAACTTCGTTCAGAGGTTACAGGCAGAGTTGCACAGGTTCTCGTTGAAGAAGGGCAAACCGTCGCTAAAGATGATGTTCTTATGCGTTTAGATACCAAAGCCTTTGAAGCCGAAGTTGAGAGAACTCAAGCTATAGTGACCGCCAGTCATGTCGAAATTAAGCGCTCTGAAGTCAGTTTAAGTAATATAAAACGACAACTGGAGCGTCAACAAAAAATGGTTCAAGCAGGTCTTGTTGATGCTGAAACTTTTGACAGTTTGCAAAACCAACATCAGCTTGCCGAAATTGATATCTCTGCCAAGCGGGCTCAGTTAGCACAGGCAAAGGCTTCATTATCTATCGCAGAAGACCGATTAAGTAAAAGTGTGTTTTTATCACCTATGTCAGGATTGCTGGCGTCCGTTGATATTAAAGAAGGTGAAACGGTGATTGCAGGTACAACCAATATCATAGGTTCTGACTTGATGTTGATTGCCGACCCAAGTGCAATTTTAGCTGAATTGAGAGTCGATGAAACAGATATATCAGGGATTAAAGTTGGTCAGACTGCGAAAATATTTGCAGCGGCTTATCCTGATAAACCCTTCATCGGCACAATTATTAATATAGGTACTTCTGCTAAAAAAGAACTTGGTTCGAATGCGTTATCTTTTAAAGTAAAAGTATTGCTAGCGCCAACCGAACGTCCTTTATATGCAGGAATGAGCTGCAGAGCAGAAATTGCCACCTCTGTAGCGGATGATACTTTTAAATTACCGATTGAAGCCATTCATCAACAAGATGACAAATATTTTGTTTGGAAAGTGGATGCTGAGAACCAAGTGCATAAGCAGTTTATTACTGTCGGTATTTCATCTGATATCGAACAAGCAGTGAAATCAGGATTAACGCTTAACGATAAAGTCGTAATCGGCCCTGCTCGCCCTGTCAGTAAGTTAAAAGAAGGTGAAATTGTAACGGATAAATTAGCTGAGTCTGATGATGAAAAGGAATCGCTTTAGATGGGGAAAGTGATTCAGCTTAATCGCATTGACAAGCATTACAAAATGGGTGATCAGACTTTTAAAGCACTTGATGACATTAACATTGATATCAGCAGTAATGAGTATGTGGCAATAATCGGTCCGTCAGGCTCTGGTAAGTCGACCTTGATGAATATTTTAGGTTGTTTAGATACGCCAACTTCAGGAGATTATCTTTTAAAAGACAGTTTAGTAAAAGATATGACGGAGACCGAACTGGCACAGCAACGAAACCAAAGTGTTGGCTTTATTTTTCAAAGTTTTAATTTGTTACCAAGAGCAACGGCACTTGAAAATGTAATGCAGCCGCTAGTGTATCGTTTTATTTCAGCGAAAGAGCGCAAGGCTCTGGCGCTGGAGTCATTAGAACGAGTTGGGCTTGCTGATAAAGTAAATCATCTTTCGAATCAGTTATCGGGTGGTCAACGACAACGTGTTGCAATAGCAAGAGCTTTAGTGACAAAACCACATATTCTGTTGGGTGATGAGCCAACGGGTAATTTAGATAGCAAGACAACCAAAGACATCATGGCCTTGTTTGATGAATTACACAATGAAGGCCATACCATCATTTTGGTGACCCATGAGCAGGAAATTGCCGATCATTGTCAGCGAGTCATTCGTTTGGTGGACGGCAAAGTTGTGGCTGATACTCGCAAGGGAATTGAGGAGTCGTTACGTGTTTAAATCAACCTTAGCGATAGTAGAAGGAACCAAAGCAGCACTGCAAGCAATTAAAGCCAATGCAATGCGGTCCGCTTTGACGTGTTTAGGTATCATCATTGGGGTTGCTTCGGTAATAACGGTTGTTGCTTTGATGCAAGGTTTCACTAAACAAATTAATGAGCAACTTTCAGGGTTGTCACCCGATGTAACCTCAATAAAACCTTTTGTCAGTTTGCAGCAAGAAATGATTGGGAAGAGAAGTAAGCTTAATTACGATGACTTTTTGCTTTTAAAAAGTAGAGTGAATCAAGCTGAGACGATGACGGCTCAAATGTTTACTCTGCATTTTTCGGGTACGACTCAATACAAAGGTTACAGTCATAATACTCGTATTTATGGCGTAGAGAAGGACTACCAAAAGGTTTACAAGACATTCCCACAAAAGGGTAGATTTATTCGTAAGGAAGATGACGCCAAACGCAGGAAAGTCGCCTATATCGGTTCGAGTATTATTGAAAAGCTGCATTTGCCTGAAAACCCAGTTGGACAATATTTAAAACTCTCTGGCGAGTGGTTTCATATTGTAGGTGTCGCAGAAGATCAAGGAAGCTTTTTCGGGTTGGATCAAAATGATTATATTTATATCCCAATCAGTACGATGAACAGCCTTCAAGGTGCTAATGAGCAACAAAGCAGCATCAGCATACTATTTCGACTTAAACCTGATGCTCAGGAAGAGTTAGCACATAAACAAATTGAACGTATTTTAAAACAAAGACATAAAATTGCTGAAAATGAAAGTAACGACTTCAAAATAGAAACAGCAAAAAAGTCGAGAGAAAATCTTGATAAGTTTACTTCAAGTGCAACTGCAATTACGTCAGGCATTGTTGGCATAAGCCTGATCGTTGGTGGTATTGGGGTGATGAATATCATGCTGGTATCGGTAACTGAGCGCACCCGAGTTATTGGAACCCTTAAAGCACTCGGGGCAACGCCAGGTTTCATTATGTTGCAGTTTCTGGTTGAAGCGGTTGTGCTATCGCTGTTCGGAGGCGTAATCGGAATGGCTATTGGTTATGGTATTGCTGAAATCATCACGCTCTCTCTACCCGATATGCCGAGTGCTTATATCCCTCTATGGGCAGTAGTCTTGTCATTAGGATCTACCTCTGCGATAGGAATAGTCTTTGGTTTGGCACCAGCTATTAAAGCCGCAAGGCTTAATCCGATTGATGCCTTGAGGTATGAGTAAAGAATTTAGGATATTGATGAAACATAGCGTCAATAACCTAATAGCAAGCATAAACTGCTTAGTCGGGAGTTTATGTTTTGAAAAGCAATCTGAATATGAGACCCATATTTAGGTAAATATAACGTTAAATATTAAGGAAAATACAATGCAAGAATTAAAAATGCATGAAGTTGAACAGGTTAATGGCTGACTCTTCTACACAAATTTGAGATAAATTGAACTTATTGTAAATCCGTTGATCTGATCAAGAAACTCCTTATACAAAACAGCAAATCATGTCAATTTATCATCATAACCAATGGTCAACAGCCCACTTCGAAAAAGCAAATACTGGTGATGCTCGAAGAACACAACGCCTAATT
>NZ_JAFEUN010000070.1 GCF_016900895.1 Parashewanella hymeniacidonis | reverse complement strand
CTAAAGGACTAAATGTAGACCCCCCTTGTGAACTCTGATAAACGAAACGAGGAATTTTCACAGCTCCCCATGGGGTTTCGTAAACTTTAGGCTCTTTTTTACGCTTACTGGTCATTTTTATTGAACCCATGAAAATAGGCGTTCCATCGCTGTCTAAATATTCGAGTTGTTTACTCTCGGCCAACATACCGACGGAATTAAGTTCTGTTTGCAAGGTATCTTCAAATTCAAGCATTGAGTGTCCATGCTTAATGGTAAGTAGAATTTGAGTCTCTTGGCTTGATGAGGAAATTATTTGTGCTGGCATAGCGTTATTACAAGGAAAGCAAATACTGTCTGAATATTATCTCATTTAATTCTCACATTCATGACATTAATTAAACTGAACACCCCTTTGAGTCATCACTTTAGGCATTTTCTTGACCATAGAACGACCTGTTTCTGACTCATAGAAAGTAATCATGTCTTTGATTTCTTTCTCGGTATAATTATCAAGATAAATCTTGGACATTGGATCTTTCATTGTCCCCCAATTCATCTTTTTTTGCATGACATTCATCACATCATTTAAATGATCATCAAATAAAGCTTGCTCTGATGGCTTAATGCCTAATTGCTTATTCATACCAACCATCATTTGTCGTGTTTGAGCGTAGATACTGTCTAGGGTTGAATCAACATTCATGAGTTGCATTAATTGATCGATATCTTTTGTTTTAGCTGGTTCAGCATAAGAAATAAAACTTAATCCTGAAAGCATTGCTACAGCAATAATATTTTTCATTGTCATCCTTTTCTATTTCTTAAATACTGCATACCAGTATCAAAAATTTCATTAAACTATTTCGTTTTAGGCCTAAACGGTTTAATCACACTATCATCACACTTTAAAAATGGCCCATCCATTAAATCAATGCAGTAAGGAATCGCAGGGAATACTGCATCCAAACATTCACGGATGGACTTTGGCTTACCCGGTAAATTAACAATCAATGAACTGCCACGCAGCCCTGCCGTTTGACGAGATAAAATCGCTGTTGGAACAAATTTCAGTGACTCTTGGCGCATAAGCTCACCAAACCCCGGCATCATACGATCGCATACGGCTTCTGTCGCTTCAGGGGTTACGTCTCGCTTAGCTGGTCCAGTTCCACCGGTTGTCACGACCAATGAACACAGCTCATTGTCTACCATGTCCTTTAGTGTCGATTCAATGAGGTCTTGCTCGTCAGGAATGACTTGATAAACCGGCTCCCATTCTGAAGTTAAGTAATCATTGAGTGTATCAATGATCGCATGACCCGATAAATCCTCATATTCACCGCGGCTTGCGCGGTCACTTACGGTAACAATACCAATTTTTGCAACTGTCATAATAGGTTCTACCTACTGCAATTTATTCTTGGCTGTAGCATAATCGGCTTTCTATAAGCTTTGCAATCGTTCGACTTAATTTAACCTAGAAAAAGCAGTTGGTGGCGCTCTTAAACGCAGATAGAATTGCCGATAACAAGGCTTGAGTAACAGTCAGTAGTTGTTCTACTTACTGTTATTCATAACGCAGTTAGCGGTGATTTTAGCCAGTTTACTAGAGCTAAGCATTCACTTTATTGGTGGATCAAGTCATCTTCTTTTTCCTTGGAACATTATGCAGTTATTAACATTTCTATGCGTCCAACTGCTTTTTTTAGGTTTAAGACAATTATGAGCCGATCTGAACACTCAATTTCTTTATTTATTGCCTACTGTTTTATTCTTATCTTCAGTGTTGGTCTGTGCTTCAACCTTATTTCAAAAAATCTATTACTTTGGTATGGCTTGCTGACAGTCATTTCATTCGCATTTTATGCATGGGATAAATTCCAAGCTAAAAAAGACGGTTGGCGAATACCTGAAAAACATTTACACGTATTAAGCCTTGTTGGAGGTTGGTTCGGAGCGCTGCTTGCGCAACATTGGCTTAGGCATAAAACCAGTAAAGTGAGCTTTCGACGATTGCTCTGGCTCACGATTCTGGTGAATATTGCCGGACTTATCTGGGTTCACTCCCAGCATTTTCAATGGTTATTAACGACCTATTTTTAAAAGTTTAGTGGCTCATCTTTACGATCAAACCCCCAGTTTTCACTTAAGCATTTTTTCGGCGTCATAAAGGCCGTCATTGAGATCATGGTTAAAATAAAACGATGTTTGAATGACGGTTTTCCCGTTTCAATCACATCTTTAAGTGTTTGAGTAATGAACTCACCACCTTGCGCCATATAGTTTGCCGTTTTGGTAGCAACTGGTACACCTTCGTTAATCAAGGTTAACTCCGTACCCGTCTCAACCTCTTTTAATTCATAGGTGACCTTACAATAAGGGTCGTCTAAATTAGTAAACTTGAAGCTGTGGCTGTACCGATATGGAGGATTCCAATCTAATACCTCACCCACGACTGACGTGTATTTTCCACTACGCATTCGTATTGGGTTTCCCGGCTCTATTGACGGAGCATCAAGCCGAGCATTAAAGAAATGAGCACACAATCCTTCACGTTATGTTAGCTCGTCCCATACTGTTTGTACTGGTGCTTTGATGACAACCTTAAACATTTGCTTAGGCAATCTTTCCATTGGGTTCCTCGCCATTTTGTTGAGTTTGCTCTTCTAATTGATTTTGCTATACATAATTTTTGAAACTGTTCAGCGGTGCTGAAAAAAATTGACTGTATTGATCGGTCCAACGGTCATAGACGGTTTGAATTGGCATGATATTAAAGTAGTGCTGTTTGGTTCGCCCCGACTTTTCGATGAGCAGCAGTTGTGCTTTTTCCAGAATTTTTATGTGCTTTGCAACGGCAATACGACTGCTCTCAAATAGGGCTGCGATCTCACCTGATGAGCAGCCAGGGGTCTGATGTACAAAATCTATGATTTGCCGCCGATGAGGATGCGCTAACGCTTGGAATACTTCATCAATCATTACAACACCTTTATGAAACCTATTAGTTACATATGATATCGATTGTTATCAAAATGATCAAATAGCAAAATGTTACTTTACATTTACAAATATGATTTTCATTGAGGAATTGATATATGATGCTATTTAAAAATAAAAAGTGATTGTAAAAAACTATGCATACGCAGCGTAACGCTCAATTGAAAACCATTCTATGTGGCCCTGTTTTAAGGCATTGTGAGCAACAACAATTAACCATTTGGTTTGTGAGTTCTAGTCCACTCAATGAGCTAAGTTTACAGCTGCGCTTTGACGCTCATGTCGAAACTATCTCACTTAACGATGAACAGCTTGGCCACATTAAACTTGGCGAACATGCGCATCAATATTTACTGTCAGTATCAACACCTATCTTGCTTCCACAAGATCAGAGCATTAGTTACGAACTTTTTACCGCCAAGGGTGAACCTTTATTTAGTACAATCTCAGACATAACTTATGATCAGAATGAAACACCCAACTTCGTATTAAAATCAACGGTTGATCATTTACTCCATGGCTCTTGCCGCAACCCACATCACCCCAGTAAAGATGCACTCGTTACTGCAGATACTCAGTTAGCTGAAGAACTTGCGCCAAATGAGCGAGCTGCACTGTTAATGATGAGTGGCGATCAAGTTTATATAGATGACATCGCTGGCCCAATGCTCTATGCCATTAGCCAAGTCATCAATAAGCTCGGACTCGTTCAAGAGCGTTTTCCAGATGCCAGCATTGCTTCAAGTGAAGACATTCGCTATGACAGCAGCTTAATGTATCTGCGGGACAGCAAACTGCTACCCCACAATGAGTTTCCGATTGGTTTTCATATCTTGCGCTGGTATCACAAGCAACCTACCTTTACCTCTCGTTTATCCCATAATCATTTGGTTAGTTTAGGGGAAGTGATTGCTCTGTATTTACTGATATGGTCACCAGAATTTTGGGAGCAAATACATATTCCAGAGACACTTGATGGGTTATCTCCCAAGCACCAGCAACAGTGGATAAAAGAACGTGATGCAATCCTAAAGTTTAAAGCTGGATTACCTAAAGTCAGACGCTTATTAGCACACATACCTACCTACATGATTTTTGATGATCATGATGTGACTGATGATTGGAATTTAAGTGCAAAATGGGAAGTTGCAGCTTATGAGAATCCATTCTCTAAACGCATCATTGGTAATGCGTTAATTGGCTATACTCTTTTTCAAGGTATGGGTAACGCACCGAATAAATTTCATGCTGTAACCACTGACATCACTGACTTATTCAATGCGCCCAATAGCCAAAAGCAAGATGCGCTGATTGAAAGATTATTACGGTTTGAAGATTGGCATTATCATTTAGAAACCTCACCAAGAATTGTGGTGCTCGATACTCGAACTCGCCGCTGGCGAAGTGAAATCAACTTAGCGAAACCGTCAGGGCTTATGGATTGGGAAGCCTTAATGGAAATGCAGCAGTTAATGATAGGACAAAATAAAGTGATCATTGTCTCTGCAGCTCCTATGTTTGGCGTTAAGTTAATCGAAACTATTCAACGTATCGCAACCTATTGCGGGTTGTCATTACTGGTTGATGCTGAAAATTGGATGGCTCACCAAGGTGCAGCCACCAGCTTGCTCAGTATTTTCAGTCATCGAAAAACGCCACAAGAATTTATCATTCTGTCAGGTGACGTGCATTACTCATTTGCCTATGACATCAATGTACGTTTTCGTCACTGTAGCCCAAATATCTATCAAATTTGCTGCAGCGGCATTAAAAATCAATTTCCTGAAAAACTGCTTCCAATATTCAACCGTCTTAATGGTTGGTTGTTTGGCCACTTCTCGCCGCTCAACCTGTTAACGAAACGCAAACGGATGTCAATTCGTGGTCGTAGACCGAATGGTCATAAGAGTAACCGCTTGGTCAATTTCAGTGGCATTGGTGTCGTTAGAATTGCTGATAACGGTGCGCCATCAGAAATAAGCGTCATCCACAGCGATGGTTCAAAGACCTCATTTATAGAACCCCGCAAGAAAAGCGAGTAATAAATGAATAGACTTTAATCCATAAAACATGAGTTATATTATATAATATGAGCTCTTCTCTTCGCACAGGAGAGTTTCATGGCCCTTGCTTATCCTACGAATCAATCTGTAGAAGCTGCTATTGAAGCAAAAATTTACCTTTCAGTTCTCGAAAATGGTCTTGAAACCGACCATAAAATAGAACTTGGCGATCACAGTTATTCGTTTCGAATTTCGAGCCAGAAGTCTTCACCTAGAAAAAAATCTTCCCCGTTGAAACTGTTTGCCAGCATTCCGATGACCCAGCTCTAAGTGAATCAAATACTGAGGCAATTAATCCTATTGATTTGGCTCCTGAGATCGACAGTATCAGCGCATTTTTTATGTATATCGTTACCAGACCTAGTGCCGCTTTACACGCCGCAGCAATAACGAAACTGCCTCCCAAATCTTATTTATACCCATGATACCTGAAGATGCTCGATTTCAGCGAGAATTGCTGACAACTTGTTAATCAAGGCGACAGTGTGCGTCAATAGTGAGCTATTGTTAGCACTGGCAACGAAGAGTAACAAGCTGTGCAACTCGCACTGCGTGGACTTCTCAGCGCCAATTCTTCTTTGTTACATTAGCTCGAAAGAATCCCGATATTCCTTCGCTAATGCGCCTCAAAGAATTGGCGCTGAAAAAGTCCTGAAACATGCATCTTCAAGTATCATAATGGTATATGCTCATACGTAAACAAAATTGCTGCATTACCTCAAGTCATGATTAATGCTCAAGCCATTGCAATATTTCATACAAAAGGGCCATCAGAGTATGCGATAAATTACCTTAAAGGAGTACTGGCAGCGTCTCACTCAAATTTTAGTGGGAGTCGACCCTCATATAGACACCTTAACTGAACTACTTTTAGAGTCAGTATCTTATAAGGGGCTTGAGAATACATTGAAAGAATTTTGGGTGAATCGTCAATGCGTTATATTTTTACCTTGCACTCATTCCAAAATTAAAAAAAACGATCAAGCAGAGCTACTCGATCGTTATTGCGCCACAGTTTTATGTAAATTATCTATGAATCAAGGTGCGATTAAAGATCGACTTACGACTCTCATTAATGCTAGAACCATCAGAACACAACTAGAAGAAAGAAATACCCAATGGCAGCATGCAATATCTTCGCATACATAATACTATCGGATAATAGACTCAATCGTTGGTTTTCATTAAAGAGGCTTAAATTGAAGTTTCTCCATCGTTATTGCTTATTTAGAGAAAGCAAACCGCCCCAGCTCTGCCTTGAATAAAACAACTCATTTATTACTGTTTATACAATCGCAAAAGGAAAACGGCCCCGAGTCAAAATCTAGTTTAACCTGAACTCGGGATAAGCAAACCTCTTCAGCACAACTACTTATGTGTATTTCGTTGTTGTTTCAGCCCGAAATAGATTAACTATCACCAACTGAAACGCTTAAAACCACACAAAATTAGTGGCACTGCAGATTAAAATACAGCGTTTAGTTTTACTATCAAAATGTTATTGATTTCATTAACCCGAGTTCAGGTTAGTTTATTAAATTCGTCCCTTCTTGATGATCCGTTTGGCTTTCTTTCTCAACTTACTATCATCACTGGCTGCTCTAGCTTGTTTTGCCAACGCTATCGCTTGCTTTTTTTGCCCCATTAGCAAGCGTATTTGCGCTTCACGTAGAACAGGCCATTGCTCATAGTTCGAGATCAGTTTTTCAGGTGCCTTCTTAAAATTATTGAGTGCTACGAGTGCATTTTCTAAGTTTGACTTCGTTTTTACACTGTTTTTTACTAAGGCATAATGCAGCATAAACCATTCATTTTTTTGCGCTTCATCTTCAGGCTCTGACCAAGACAACGCATCCACTAAGTGTTGATGGTTATCTTGGTAACGCTCTTGCCTGTCGTAAAAGTATGATGCTTGCAATGCCAGTTCGTGGTTCTTAGGGTAAGCCTGCTGCATCTGTTTGAACTTTTCTTCAACTTTCTCAGATTTATTTGCAGCAAGGTAACCTTGAGTGATCATCACCCCAGCTTTAAATGGGTAATGCTTTTCTAAGGCAATCGACATGTCTATGGCTTTTTCCACGTCGCCACCAACGAAGCCTGGCGCATTTCGGTAAAAACCAATGAGTGCTCTATTTGTTTCTAAATCATCAGGCATTAATTTGTGAGCTTTTTTAAAAGCCTCAAGACTATCTTCAGCATAACCCGCTGCAGTGAAAATACTGGCGTCCATCGCTTGGCTAGCGAACACATTGCCTTTTTGCATCCACTCTTTGGCTAATGCTTCGGTATCTTTTGGTTCTATTTCAGCAATACGGCGGTCCAGCAATACAATGGCATCCTCAAAATCTTCGAGGCGCGCCATAGACAAAGCTTTATATTTAGCGACCTCATATGGGGCAAAGTCATCTACTTGTTCAATGATTTTAACGTATTTGTTTTCTTCAAATAACTGTTTTACTTGCGCCTCGTTCAAGTCATTCGCCATGATTGAATTACTGATGAGCAATGCACTAAATCCTAACCATTTCATATTCAACATCCTGTTTGTAAACGTTTTGTAAATGCATAAATGGTATGATGACAAGATATGACCAAAGTTCAATCACTTATCAGAATATTCTTATAGATTTCAGCATATACTACACTTAGGACACGGTATTTCTCGGGGTACGAGCACATGAATCGCCAGGCTTTCACTGACTTTTGCATTCGTCAGTTAGTTGAACTCTTTAAAGAGTCTCAACAAAACCTACGTAACGAGCGTAAAAAACATCATATTGAAGGCCTGCTTCATGCAGGCGTATTAATGAATGTATTCACAAATGGTCAAGCTCAATTGATGATGGAGCAAGCCCATGTAGAAGTCTTTGGTGAAACCATTGAAGAACGCCAACACAATAAGACAGCGTTAAAACAAGCCATTGCGGATGGAAATGATGACTATATCGATATTCCTGCTTTTATTCGCCAAGGTGGTGGCAGTAACCTAAATTAGTTAAATAAAAAATGATTAATGGAAAAATCTGATCTAACTCATTCCAATTAAAGCTTATCAAATGTCACTTGTTGTGATTTAGTCAAAATTTCAATTACTCGCTATTTCTTTTTTACACTTATTAGACCATCAAAGCGAAATAAATCCGTAACGGAGTGTGTACTATGTCAGATAAAAAGCTCACCACAGCTTTTGGTTGCCCAGTTGCCCACAACCAACATACTGCTACAGCAGGACAGCGAGGCCCACAATTACTACAAGACGTTTGGTTTCTTGAGAAACTGGCTCACTTTGACCGAGAGGTTATCCCAGAACGCCGAATGCATGCGAAAGGCTCTGGCGCCTATGGCACCTTCACAGTTACTCACGATATAAGTAAATACACCAAAGCCGCTATATTTTCTGAAGTGGGTAAAAAAACAGAGCTCTTTGTGCGATTCACCACAGTTGCAGGAGAACGAGGAGCTGCCGATGCTGAGCGTGATATTCGAGGTTTCGCGTTAAAATTCTATACAGAGCAAGGGAATTGGGACCTAGTCGGCAACAATACTCCAGTATTCTTTCTGCGTGATCCTCTAAAGTTTCCTGACTTAAATCACGCCGTAAAACGTGATCCTAAAACCAATATGCGCAGTGCTAAAAATAATTGGGATTTTTGGACATCACTTCCTGAAGCATTACATCAAATCACCATTACCATGAGTGATCGTGGTATCCCAGCAACCTATCGCCATATGAATGGTTATGGTAGCCATACCTTCAGTTTTATTAATGCTAAAAATGAACGGTTCTGGGTTAAATTCCACTGTAAAACTCAACAAGGAATTAAGAATCTTACCGATGCAGAATCAGAAGCTATCATCGGTAAAGATCGTGAAAGTCACCAAAAAGATTTATTCGAAAGTATTGAACAAAACAACTTCCCTAAATGGACATTTAAAGTTCAAGTGATGCCTGAAGCCGATGCTCATAAAGTTGAGTACGACCCGTTCGATTTGACTAAGGTGTGGCCTCACGAAGACTACCCTCTGATTGATGTTGGGGTATTTGAGCTGAATAGAAATCCTGAAAACTTCTTTGCTGAAGTAGAGCAATCAGCATTTAATCCAGCCAGTATTGTTCCGGGTATCGGCTTTTCTCCGGATAAAATGCTTCAAGGTCGCCTATTTTCTTACGGAGACGCCCAACGTTACCGCTTAGGGGTTAATCATCATTTGATCCCAGTAAATGCGCCTCGTTGTCCGGTCAACGCCTATCATCGAGATGGCGCAATGAGGGTTGACGATAACCAAGGCGGAAAGCTGGGCTATCAGCCCAATGATCAGAATGAGTGGGAAGAACAGCCAGAATTTGCGGAACCAACACTCTCACTCGAAGGTGATGCTGGACATTGGCCTCACGTAGATGATGATCATTTCACCCAACCTGGAAATCTGTTCCGTAAGTTTACTCATGATGAGCAGCAACGGTTATTTGAAAATACGGCAAGAGCGATGAATGGTGTTCCAGTAGAAATCCAAATGCGCCACGTTTTGCACTGTTTAAAAGCCGATAAAAATTACGGTTTAGGCATTGCTAATGCCATAAACCTTGAACAACAACAAATTGATGAGTTAGTCAAAAAAGTCTAGTCAAATGTGCCAGAGAGTCATTAACTCTCTGGCTTTTTTGTAGCGATATGAGCTCGATTGAATTCCAATGATTACTTCAATTTAAACTTAGCGACAATTGCTTTCAGCTCAGAATTTGAACCAGCCAAGCTTTCAGTTTGCTTGATATTCACTTCACCATTCATTGAAAGCTCGTTAGCCATTTCACTGATGGCTGCCATATTGCGTGTAATTTCATCGGAAACAGAACTTTGCTCCTCTGCAGCCGTCGCAATTTGACAGTTTAAATCATTAATCTGCGTAACCGAACCAACAATTCCATCTAAGTCCATTGCAACTTGATCGGTTGCTTCAGCCGTTTGCTCACAAGTCACCTTAGTCGCATGCATCGCTGAAATTGCGGAATTTGATGCATTTCTTAACTTATTAATCGTATCTTCAATTTCAGCTGTACTTTGCTGTGTTCGTGCCGCAAGCGCTCTCACTTCATCCGCAACTACCGCAAAACCACGACCTTGTTCACCCGCTCGTGCAGCCTCAATAGCAGCATTAAGTGCCAGTAAATTTGTTTGCTCTGCAATCTCACCAATGACTCTTAAGACATTGGTAATTTCAACAGTATCACGATCGATTTCTGCAATATTTTCAGAGGTAGCTTCAACCTCTTGAACGAGCTGCGCTACCGTGCTGGTCGCATGCCCCACCACACCTTTTGATGTTAAAGCTTGTTCGTTGGTCGTTTGGGTAAATGCGGCGGTTTCACTACCATTACGTGCAACATCATTCGCCGTTGCGCTCATTTCTTCAACCGCAGCAACAATCTGTTCAGTTTCTTGAGTATGCGCATTTAAAATTTGTTTGTTCGCATCGGCTTCTGATTTTAGCCTGTCGATACTGTTATCAATCGAGTTTGAAGAGTGTTGCACTTCGATCATCAACTGTTGTAATTGAGCGATGAAGGCATTGATGCCTGTAGCCATTTTTCCAAGATCATCTTTGGTATCGATATCAAGGCGGCGGGTTAAATCACCGTTACCTTTCGATAAATCTTGAATCATTGCCGTTAACTGAGTAATTGGACGGTATAACACGTTGAGCACAATCAATAATAAAATGATGCCTACCGCAAGCATGAGTAAAGAGGATATGACAGCTTTCGTTAATACCGGTGTTAACGAGGCATAAGCAATGGATTTATTTACACCAATAAACAAGTACCAATTTTTCCCGTTAACAAGCTCAATCCGTTGAGTAAATGCGATTTTATCATCGCCGCCCAATGTATAATTCTGCATGGTGATTTTTTCTGCAAGCATGTTTCTTTCAACTTGCCCCATACCGAAATCTCTAAAATAGCTACCTTTACCAACGACACTTGAATTGGACGCCATCACTTTGCCATCGGTGTCAGTGATCACAGTCACTGCGCCAGGGTAATCAATTTCAGCAACCGTCTTTTTCAAAATGGATAATTCAATATCAATTAACGCAACACCGTCTCCCATTGCTTTAATGATTGAAACGACGTCAAGTCCCGTGGTGGCATCTGGGTAGACTTCTGTGACGTCGGTGACTTGCGCAGCTTTGCCTTGACTGTACCATGGGCGCTGTAAAACTTCATATTGACCGCGGACAGCTTTACCATTATCCCAAGCATCACCCACTGCAGATGAATAGGCATTTCCGTCATCAAAACCAATATAGACGCCAGAACCTTCACCAACGGAATTGGCGACACGTGCTATAGTGGCAAAATCACCTTGGTAAACTCCTTGCTGATAGGTCTCGGCTAAACCATTGACGATGGCTGCCTTTGAATGAAACCAAGTTTGAATTTTTTTCGCCTCAGACTCTACGATCCGCTTAGACGTTTGATTCACGTCATTAATCGTAGCTTGACGAATTTCACGATAGGATAACCAATTAGATAATAATAATGATCCCATCATCAACAAGATCATAGAAGCGATTAATGCTCGCTTAAACCCCAAAACTTTCAACACGACGACACCCACTTATTTTATCCGTACAACATCCGTGTTGAATTTTAATTGTTTTTTCAGCTTTATAATCAAGCAACAGTCACACTTTTAGCCAAATATTAACTTTAAAGTCATATAGGCAACATTTATCATACGATAAACTCAAATTTATCTAATGTTTTTGACATATACCTGCTTATCGGCACATATCTGAATATCTGTTGTCTTTTCGATTTTCAGGTAAACGTAGGTTGAATTTGTTCGTTAGTTTGCGATGAACCTCAAAAATAGCCATACTTGTGAGCTATTGCTCTAATGCAAAACACATCTTGGGGAAACTCTATGACAACAATTAAAACACCTGTCGAGTTGCTCGATCATTGGGCCGAAGTACAAGGCGATAAAGTCTATTTAAAGCAACCCATCAATGGACAGTTTGTTGAGTTCACATGGCAACAAGTACAAACTCAGGTTAGGCAGATTGCCGGTGCATTGCGTCATTTAGGCTTAAAGCCTGGTGATAAAGTCGCTTTGTTATCAAAGAACTGTGCAGAGTGGTTCATTACTGATTTAGCGTTAATGTATGGCGGCTATATCAGTGTTCCTATTTACCCAACCGCAAATATTGATACCATTAGTTATGTGTTAGAGCACAGCCAAGCAAAAGCCATTTTTGTTGGTAAACTCGACTATTGGTCAGAACAAGACCCTGCGATTCGGGGTGATATTCTCAGACTGGCACTGCCTTATGAAACCATGCCAGCGCAATATCAATGGCAAGACTTACTCACATTGAGCACACCGTTAGTCGATATTCCGTATCCATCTCTCGATGATATTATGACCATCATCTATACCTCAGGCTCGACGGGGAAACCTAAGGGCGCTATCCAAACCTTTGGTAGTTATTGTTGGACATGCCAAGCGGCGACCAAAGATATTGCCATTACTCAAAAAGATCGCTTACTTTCTTATTTACCATTGGCTCACATTACAGAACGTGTGGCGATGGAAGGTACCTCGTTTTATTCAGGCACCAGTGTTGCATTTGTTGAAAGCTTGGATTCATTTGTCACGGACGTTCAAAGAGCAAGACCGACAATTTTCTTCTCAGTTCCAAGACTTTGGAGTCTATTCCAGAAAAACATCATTGAAAAAGTGGGCGGCTATAAAAAGCTTAATACGCTATTAGGCATCCCAATCATCAGCTCGCTGGTGAAACGGAAAATTAAGAAAGGTCTTGGTCTAGATAAATGCCGTATTTTTGGTTCTGGTTCAGCGCCAATCCCACAAGCGATTTTGAGTTGGTATTACAAGATTGATATTCACATTTGTGAAGCTTGGGGGATGACGGAAAATTGTGCCTATTCCATTATCAACTACCCATTCAACCCCCATAAACTGGGCTCGATTGGTCGTCCAATCGAAGGGTGCCAGATAAAACAAAGTGATAAGGGTGAATTACTTGTAAAAAGCCCTGGCTTAATGCGTGGCTATTACCTAAATGAAGAAGCCAATTCAGCATTATTCGATGAAGACGGTTTTTTCCGAACAGGAGATGTTTGCGCCGTTGATGACGAGGGTTATGTCAGCATCACTGGCCGTGTAAAGGATAATTTTAAGACCTCTAAAGGTAAATATGTTGTCCCAGTGCCAATAGAACGAAAGTTAGCACAAGATCCTCACATCGAACTACTCTGCGTCATTGGTGCCGGTTTGCCACACCCGATTGCTTTGGTTCAGCTTGCAGAAGGTGCCAAACTCATGCCTAGAGATGAAGTTCGGACCTCATTAAAGCAAACTATCGACGACATAAATCCAACGCTAGAGTCACACGCAACCTTGGATGCACTCATTGTTGTGACAGAACCTTGGACTGTTGAAAATGATATATTGACACCAACGCTTAAAATTAAGCGTCACGTATTAGAGCAAAAGTTTACCTCTACAGTGGATGGTACTCGAGGTAATGTTGTTAAGTGGGAAGATGAGCTTTAGTTTGATATCAAAATGAGCCGTAAAAGTGCTTTAGGCGCCTGAAATCGATACAACTTTATTATCTTGTCAATTTGAAGTTGTATCTTTTTTGTAAAATCATTAAGCATGTCACTCCATCAGTGTAGGACTGGTATGCTACCACCGAATGTCCCTAGAGTTCATTGAACCCCTAAATGCCAACAAGTTGAGGATAAAGGGCAATTTGCAGCTATTGCTAAAGATATAACTCATAAACAAATTGCGGTTTTAATTCAAAATGAAGCTGATAAGCAACCTAAAGAAGTCATATATAACATATCTTATTTATTTAACGCTTGGAGGGTTTATCCATCCAGTTTTCGAGATTTTTTTGCTGCGGATTTGCAAAAGCAACAAATAAAAACATCACTCAGCCATAAATTAAACAACCCTAATCCCGAGCTTTGCGACTACGTTGTAATCACTACTCCCACTGAATCCAATACACTTCAAACACATCATCACGAACCGATTTTAGCAACCGCAACTTGGATAGACAAACTTCTTGAGCTGCACAAGTTTCAACCTAAAAAACTCAGTTGAACGCTAAATAACTTTTTAAGCTTATGAAAGTGAGAAAATAATCTGATTAAATTTTACCACCTATTGGGTGAATCGCTCTACGCTTACAAGCTGGCTAAAATTGCCGTTTTCTACGTTAGAACATTTGCAAGTAGATTAACTACTTGCTGCACGTTCTGCCTTGCTACCGATAATTTTTTCTGCGCTTGAAAACGTACCCAACTGAGTTTTCTAGGTTCAACGAACATCTTGTACAGAACTTGATAAGAAACTTACTCGACATTTTCCAAAGGTTTTTTTAGAAAAAAGCTATTTTGTAGAATCCCAGATTCAAGTCCTGTGCCCGTCCCTCTAAACAGTGGTTTTCCGGTTGAGTGCTATTCGGTTTTGGAAGGGGGTGATGCTGTAACCTACAAAGATACCTATTTTATTCGAAACTCTATATTTTCAGAGCTAGACATACATTTTCATGAACTGATTCATGTCGTCCAATGGCATGTGTTAGGACCAGAAACATATATTGTTAATTATTACTTCCAAGCTGCTATACCCATGATACTTGAAGATGCATGTTTCAGGACTTTTTCAGCGCCAATTCTTTGAGGCGCATTAGCGAAGGAATATCGGGATTCTTTCGAGCTAATGTAACAAAGAAGAATTGTCGCTGAGAAGTCCACGCAGTGCGAGTTGCACAGCGTGTTACTCTTCGTTGCCAGTGCTAACAATAGCTCACTATTGCCGCACACTGTCGCCTTGATTAACAAGTTGTACATTCTCGCTGAAATCGAGCATCTTCAGGTATCATGGGTATAGCTATAATTCACACGATAAACTTCCACTTGAAGACATGGCTATTTATCTGACAGAAAACTTCAAAGAAGGTGAGCATCGTCCAAGCTATTACGACCATGCAGTAGCAGAAACAGAGAAGTTTAAAGGGAATTTTGTGATTTCTGATACAAACTAAAAATGCTATGAAAAAAATTGAACAAAAAACTTGCAAACATAAATGATAATGATTATTATTTAAATGCGTTCCAAGACTCACTTAAGAAAACACAATTGAGGTAACTGTATTTTCTTGAGTTGAGTCTGCAAGCACAACATTGCTCACACACTATTTATAGCCGGATTTCTTAATTCGGCTTTTTTTTTGTTAGACTTTACTCACTCTTTTCCAAGCAACAATACTATGTACTCAATAGATGTGTTTATTCTGGCCGGTGGCCAAGGTCGTCGTATGGGCTACCAAGATAAAGGCTTGGTTTCGTATCAAAATAAACGGTTAATTCAGCACGTTATTGATAAGCTAAAACCACAATCCAATTCAATTCATATTCTTGCGAATCAAAATATGGAGATATACGAATCATTTGGATATCCCGTTTTTGAAGATTTAGAATCAGGTTTTCAAGGCCCGCTTATGGG
This sequence comes from Parashewanella hymeniacidonis, assembly GCF_016900895.1. Taxonomy (GTDB): domain Bacteria; phylum Pseudomonadota; class Gammaproteobacteria; order Enterobacterales; family Shewanellaceae; genus Parashewanella; species Parashewanella hymeniacidonis. The sequence continues at coordinate 9,705 of NZ_JAFEUN010000070.1, read as the reverse complement.
AATGCTAACGGCGATGACTCACTCTAAAGCCGATGCTATTTTGTTTGTTCCATGTGATACGCCTTATATACCACCCAATTTATTGTTAAAAATGACACAAGAACTCCATCGCACTTCCGCTGAAATCGTTGTCGCTATTGATGATACCAATAAAGAACACGCTGTGACTTGCCTAACTGCACGGTGCCTAAAGGGGGAACTTGCTCAGTTTCTGAAAAATGGAAATCGAAAAGTCATGGAGTGGAATCACAGTAGAAACTTGGCTTCAGTGAAATTTGAACATGCGCATTTTTTAAATGTAAATTCACTCTAAAGTCAAAAAAACAGAAATTGAGCGGCGATGTGTATCTAATGTTACACTCATATTATTCAACATTACGTGAACATCAGGTACCGAATACGGTTGAATTGCAACGCAGTGGTAGCTAAGCCGATGTTCAATTAATACTTTAATCAATACGAATGGAATAATATGGCCTTAACATCTAGGCAAAGAAATAACGTTATCATTTTAGTCAGTGCAGTTATGATCATTGCGCTGTCCATCATGAATCGCATCACAAATCACGTACCCAGTGATGCCCATCCATTATTTGATCGAACAACTCAATTAGAGCAATTGCAACTCGGCCAACTCTGGTTAGCAAGACAAAAAAATGAGTGGGTCTGTGACGACAAAGTGTTGAACTGTTCAACTTGGGCAAAAGCATGGGAAAAGATAAAAATATCTCCCCTTGATGGCACTCCTGATATCCATGAGGTTGCAGAAGAATTAGTGATAAAAATCCGTCACCGTACAACCAGCCAAGTATGGCTCTTTTTCCCCAATGACGGCCTACTAAAGACCGAAAATAACAATTGGTATCAAATACCTGCCAGTTTAAAAGATAAGCTCATTCCGATAACAAACGCTAAACCTAAATAACGAGATTAAGAACGTTATTGAAGTATGACCAATTATGGATAGTACGGCCAAAGTAGCAACTCTTTAGCGCACTAAAGATGGACATAAAAAAGTGATAGAATACGAACCGTCAGTTACTTAATAATCATAATACCATGCCTGAGTTACCTGAAGTTGAAGTTACCCGCAAAGGAATTACACCTCATATTATAGAGCAAACCCCCACGAAATTAGTCATTCGTAACCGAAGTTTACGATGGCCAATCCCTGATGTAGCTGAAAATATTGTTGGCCATACCATTAAGTCCGTTAAACGCCGAGCTAAATATCTTTTGCTCGAAACGGATGCTGGGACAACTATTATTCATTTAGGGATGTCTGGTAGTTTACGAGTACTTCCTGAAGGTACTGCGGTCGAAAAACATGATCATGTTGATCTTATTCTAGGTAATAATCAAATCCTTCGTTTCAACGATCCGAGACGTTTTGGTGCATGGCTCTGGTATGAACTGCCTATTGAGTCACATCCTTTATTACAAAAGCTCGGTCCTGAACCGCTAACTAAAGCCTTTAATGTAAAGCAGCTTACAACTGCATTAGAAAATAAGAAAAAAGCCATCAAGCTATGTTTAATGGATAACCATATCGTTGTTGGAGTCGGGAATATCTATGCGAACGAAGCGTTATTCCGAAGCCGAATACACCCAAAAATGCCTGCCAGTCATGTTGACGAAGACAAACTCGTTGTACTTGTTAATGCTGTAAAAGACATTCTTGCAAATGCGATAAAACAAGGTGGCACCACACTCAAAGATTTCACTAATGCAGACGGTAAACCGGGCTATTTTGCTCAAAAACTTCATGTGTATGGACGAGGTAATCAAGCTTGTACTGAATGCGGTACGCTGCTCTCAGAAATAAAGTTGGGGCAACGCACCACTGTTTTTTGTGAGCATTGCCAGCCGTTAAACTCATGTCGTTAGCGCTTTTTGCAACAAAACGCTTTTGTGCAAATGCTCAAAGTTACTCTTTTGGTAATTTTGAAATATCAGAGATCATTTCAGCCATAATTCTTGACGCTTCAGCCAATTCTGCTGGAAAATCATTGAAATTTTCAACCACTGTTAATCGGCCACCAACGTGAGCTAAACCAAGTTCTGTATCTACTTGATGGCCATCATTGCGTCTTGGAATGTATTGACGAAAAGCGTCTGCGTATAGTGTACGAGTGGACAGTGAGTATGGTGGAAAACTTTCAACCACTCGCAGTGAAAATTGCTGTCTAATCCTAAAATCATTCAGATCAAAATCTTTGATAATCATTCGAACAAAATCACCACTTCTAACGATACTAAAACCGCCACCAAATCGCTGTCTCATACGATTAAGGTATTGACCTGTTTTAGTATTCAGATCCATAACAATCTCGTTTTCGGCGAGATAGTCTTGAAAAAAACCTCTTGGAAAACATTGAATAATATCACCTTCTTGAGTAACAGCATTATGTTGAAACGTCTTAGTATTGGCGTCATACCCAGCCACACAGCCAGCTTTAGGCACTAAAACGTCGAAGGGTTCATAGGTTTTGATATCAGCCAATTTTTTATTAGCATCCACCACTTCAGCCTCTAAAGCATCCACATTTGCTTCAAGTTGATTGTTTTTTGAGTCAAGTAATTTCGCTAGAGGCTCTAGTTTGTTTGCTCTTTCTTTCCACAGTCGACATTTTTTACCATTTGGCCCACAGTCTGCAGGGATAGCAGGAATTGCATCCACACTTTGATAACCTTGATTTGCTAATGCATGGCTGCCCGCAAAGACACTACCTGTTAGCATTAACACACTTAATCCCATTTTAATTACTCGTTTCATACTTCACTTCTAAATTTATTGAACATTATTAAACATGACCGCCATTTACTGCACAATTAAATCATGATTTTTCACAAAAACCTCAGACTCTTTTAGAGTTTTCAGTCAAAAAGTATGAAGGAAAATATGGAATATTACTGAATATCAACTTCATAACATCAATATAACTTTTGCGCATACTATATACTAAAAAGAAATATAATATGCGCAATGTAATAGATTCGTGTGAAGTGTGAAGTGGTGAGATTTATTTAATACCGTACTTTTGCACCGTTAATTTGACATTATGGGGTACAAATTGGCTGATATCCCCTCCATGGCGAACGACATCTTTAACCAACGTTGATGATATATGCCCAAGCTCTGCTCTTGGCATTAACAGCACTGTTTCAAATTCATCGCTTAAATCACGGTTCATATTTGCCAGCGTCATTTCGTATTCAAAGTCTACTGTAGTTCGCACACCACGAAGTAATGCAGTAGCTTGATACTGTTTTGCAAAATCAACTAATAGCCCTGAAAAACCAACGACTTCAACATTTTTGAACTCTTTGACGACATCAGAAACCAACGCTAACCGTTGCTCTAAATCAAACATTGGATGCTTTGCGCTGCTCTTTGCCACCCCGATAATTACTTTATCGAATAAACGCACACCACGCTTGATCAAATCCAAATGACCGTTTGTTATAGGATCAAATGTACCTGGATAAATGGCAATTTTACTCATTATAATTTTCCTATTTGTCTTACATCATTGCCCGACGGCGCTTGATATACTTTTAGACCAAATTGCGGCAGGATAGCAAAAATATGATCAAAAATATCGGCCTGAATATCTTCATAATGATTCCAATTGGTATCATTGGTGAAGATATACAGTTCAATGGGAACACCCGTTTGTGTTGGAGCGAGCTGCCTCACCAATATCGTCATCCCTTTATGCACTTTAGGGTGAAAAGTGACAAACTCTCTTAGGTAAGCTCTGAATGTACCTAAATTCGTTAGTCGGCGCCCATTTACGATATTATCAATATCCTCAATGCGTTCGTTGTCTGCTGATATCTTCTGTTCAATTTCAGGTAAATAGCGTTTTAGATGATTAATTTTAGCCAGCCTAATTTTGTCTTCGCCAGTTAAAAAATGAACCGTATCAATATCAATATTAACGGCACGCTTAATGCGTCTACCACCGGATTCCGACATTCCTTGCCAGTTTTTAAAAGAATCAGAAACTAAGGCGTATGCAGGGATCATGGTTAACGTATTGTCCCAGTTTTTGACTTTAACTGTGGTTAGCGATACTTCTACGACAGAACCATCTGCACCATATTTGTCCATTTGAATCCAGTCACCAACGCTGATCATGCGGTTGGTTGCCAACTGAATACCAGCCACAAAACCTAAAATGGTGTCTTTAAACACCAACATGATCAAACCAGTGGCAACACCTAGACCACTTAAAAAGAAGAATGGAGATTCTTTGGTTATCGCCGCTGTTGCCAGAATCACCCCAATAAAGAATAAAAACAGCTTCACTAACTGTACGAAACTTTTTATGGGTAAACGCCGAGTGAGGTGACTGACTTCGGCAATGGCATGCCCGGCATCTAGTGCCGAATAAATGGCTCGAACCACTAGGACAACAACAATCAGGCTAAGTCCTCGCTGGGCAATCGTCGCAGCAACGGCATGCTCTGACAATACATAAGGCATTAACTCTGAGAGCACTAAAACAGGCAAAATAACAATTAGCTTGTCAAACACTTGGTATTCAACGAAAACATCATCCCACTTCGCTTTGGTGTGCTTAATGAGAATATGCAGGAATTTAACGATAACTCGTTTGGCAATCAGATACAGGAACCAAACAAAAATAAAACTGACAAAAAGCATCAGGGTTGCAGACAAAATCGAAGCAATATTAGCGTTTAAGCCATAGCCCATTAGCCAATGTGCAATATCAATAGGAAAGTCTTTTTCCATAGATTTATTCCTTTACCTGCGAACTCTAAAAAGTATCTGTTGAGTTTACACACAAAGCTCTGCATTATGCAGTAAAAATTAACCAAGAAGTAAATCATGTTACTCGGAAAGATTACACCAACTGCACTTGATCAAAAACTCAGTGAATACCCTGATTATGATGGTAATTATCAGGCTAACCCGGAATTTGTAACACCTCTAAAAGACGTCAACAGCGACACTCATATTGCTGTGATCATCGGAACTTGGTGTCCAGATTGTCATCGCGATATTCCACGTTTTATGAGTATACTTAACGCAGCGAACAACAATAAAATCAGTGTTGAATACATTGGAGTAGATAAAGAAAAAGTTGATCCGCAAGCGGAAAGCCAAGCTTATAATTTTACTCGCCTGCCAACGTACATCGTAATGCAAAAAGGTAAAGAAGTGGGCCGTATAACGGAGCGACCAGTGACAACACTAGAGCAAGATCTAGCGACTATATTGAGCCAGTGATTCTTGAGCCAACAACTGCAAAACACCTTCACGAAGCGCTCCACCAGAGAGATTAATGGACTGTAATTCAAGCAGTTCAAATAGCGCTAACAAAATGGCAACACCTGTTGCTAACGTTGGCGCTCTCTCTTCTGTTAACCCTTCTATTTCAGAAAATTTAGAGCACGTTTGCGCCAGAATTTCTTGTTTCATTTGCTCAAGAAATGCCAATGTAATACGTTCATCATGACCACGGTGACGCAAAAGTTCCATAATGGTTTGAATGGTACCTGACGCACCCACCGCATCGTGACAACCGTAGCCATTAACTTCAGCTAAATGCTCAGCGAGCACTTGCTTAACTTGTAATGCTAATGAATCAAAATCTTCTGATTTATGTGGAAAATGAGAGAAATGCGGCGTTAAATAACTGACACAGCCAATCGGCAAACTTTTTTTGTAAAGTACCCGTTCACCATCACCGATTATAAACTCAGTGCTCGCACCGCCAATATCGATAACCAAACGACGATGTTCACCTTGAGTATGATGAAACATACCAAGGTAAATGAGTTCAGCTTCTTTATCACCTGAGATAATTTCAATGGGAAAAGGTAGAACCTTTAAAGCTTGCTGACAAAAATCATTTGAGTTTGAGATCAGCCTCAATGTCGCAGTAGCAATAACCTTAACATGAGTGATTTGGTGTTGGTTTAGCTTGTCTGCAAACATGGCTAAACACGCTAAACCATCTTTTATCGCCGCTTCACTCAATGTGCCATGAGTATCAATACCAGAAGCTAATCGCACCTTCTGTTTATACTTAGCAACAACTTGAGGAACACCTTCCGCCAGTGTTGCCACCAGCATATTGAAACTGTTTGAGCCTAAAGTGATGGCGGCGAAATCTTTACTCATGAATGTCTTCGGTTACGATTATTCCTTGGTGGGCGACCAGAATTTCCGCCTGATGGTTTTCCTGTTCTTCGCTCACGAGTATTGCGTTGAGGTTGTTTGCGATGAATCGCAACTGGCTTAATATATGTCAGCAAAGCTTCTCGGTCATAACCAGACACAGGAATCGAATGATCAATGTACTGTTCAATGGCAGGTAAGTTCAGCGCATACTCTTCACACGCAAAACTGACTGACATGCCTTTTTGCCCAGCACGACCAGTACGACCAATTCGGTGCACATAATCTTCACAGTCGTCAGGTAAGTCGAAGTTATACACGTGAGATACATCAGAAATATGCAGTCCACGCGCTGCGACGTCGGTTGCTACTAGAAAGTCTAATTCACCTTTAGTGAAACGATCCAATATACGCAAACGTTTTTTCTGTGGTACATCACCCGTTAACAAACCAACACGATGGCTATCACCTTCCAACCATGCCCATAACTTTTCACACATGTGTTTCGTGTTAGCAAAGATGATGGCTTTTTCCGGCCAATCTTCTTCAATTAAAGTGAGCAGCAATGGAATTTTGTCTTCACCTGATGGATGAAACAACTCCTCTTGGATATTTTTTGAGGTTTTTTCGTCGGGTGCAATTTCAACTTTAACCGGATCATTCATGTGATCGTATGCCAGCTCTTGCACTTTCATAGAGAGGGTCGCTGAGAACAACATATTTAAACGCTGTTTCGCATCAGGCATACGACGGAATAAGAAACGGATGTCTTTAATGAAACCTAAATCAAACATACGGTCTGCTTCATCAAGTACGACAGCTTGAATCGAGTTAAGACTGATGACACCTTGGCGAACATAATCGATAATACGACCAGTGGTACCAATTAAAATATCAACACCCTTCTCTAAAACCTTCATTTGGGTTTCGTAACTTTCGCCACCGTATACGATACCGACTTTCAACTTTGTATGCTTTGAAAGCAATTGTGCATCTTTAGCAATTTGAATCGCAAGTTCACGAGTTGGTGCCATGATGATCGCACGAGGCTGATTAATGGCTCTCATCTCTGATGCAGGCGTCGTTAACAAATGGTTAAACGTTGCCACTAAAAAAGCCATTGTTTTGCCAGTCCCTGTTTGGGCTTGACCTGCAATGTCTTTATTTTGCAATAAGACGGGTAAAGATAAGGCTTGAATCGGAGTACAATGTTCGAATCCGTTCTCTTCTAGTGCTGATAACACCTTAGGTGCTAAAGAAAGATCAGCAAACTTTTGATTTGATAAATGTGTTTCGCTCATAGCGTAAGCATACCAGTTAGGGTTGCAACAAGATACTTGATCGTTTGTAATATCTAAACTACAAATTCGGTCTTTACTCTCAAATACTGTGTTTTGACAAAAGATAAACACTAACTCATTAAGTTTGTAATAAAAAACTTGTTGAAGCTTTCATCTTTCAATAAAACAGCATAAATTATTCGTAACGACCAACTTGAAAATCAAATTGGTTAGCCCAATATACAGGTTAAGCCATTAACAAACCAGCAATGGCAACCTAACTGGAGAACATCATGAGCGATAAAATTGTATACCTGAGCGATGACAGCTTTGAAAATGACGTATTAAAAGCTGACGGCGTAGTACTTGTTGACTTTTGGGCAGAGTGGTGTGGCCCATGTAAAATGATTGCGCCAATCCTAGACGATATCGCTGAGGAATACGAAGGAAAAGTAACAGTAGCTAAGCTAAACGTTGATCAAAATAATATTTCACCTGCTAAATATGGTGTACGTGGTATCCCAACGTTATTACTGTTCAAGAACGGTGAAGTTGCAGCAACGAAAGTAGGTGCAATGTCTAAAACTCAATTAAAAGAGTTCATCGACGCTCAAGTGTAATTGATAGGAGAGTAACTCCCCAATTACTCAATACTTGGTGTAATTTATAAATAATTGCACCAAGTTCAGCTAAATTTCTGGATCTTCGCCTTGCTTAATGCTAGTTTGTAACCAAACAACATCTAACTACATTCACCTTCTCATAAACGACCAATAATCTGGAACACATATTATTTATACTGAAACGTCAGTGCATATAGTCGTGTAACACAAGACCCCAACATGAATTTATCAGAACTTAAAGAAACCCCCATATCAAAGCTAGTTGAACTGGCTGAGAGCATGAATCTCGACAATATGGGTCGCTCGCGCAAACAAGACATCATCTTTTCTATCCTAAAAGCTCACGCTAAAAGTGGTGAAGATATTTTTGGTGGCGGCGTATTAGAAATTCTCCAAGACGGTTTCGGCTTTTTACGTAGTGCCGGTGGCTCTTACCTAGCGGGCCCTGATGACATTTATGTCTCTCCAAGCCAAATTCGTCGTTTCAACATGCGCACGGGTGACACCATTCACGGTAAAATCCGCCCACCAAAAGAAGGTGAGCGTTATTTCGCACTATTGAAGGTTAATGAAGTTAACTTCGATAAGCCGGAAAACTCGCGTACCAAGATTTTATTCGAGAATTTAACCCCACTTCACGCTGATGAGCGTATCCGCATGGAACGTGGTAACGGTTCAACAGAAGATATCACTGCTCGTATTTTAGATTTATGCTCACCAATCGGTAAAGGTCAGCGTGGTCTTATTGTTGCACCGCCAAAAGCGGGTAAAACATTACTTCTACAGAACATTGCTCAATCTATCAGTCATAACAACCCTGAAGTTGTATTGATGGTACTACTGATTGATGAACGTCCCGAAGAAGTTACCGAGATGCAACGCTTGGTTAAAGGCGAAGTTATTGCTTCAACCTTTGACGAACCAGCAAGTCGTCACGTTCAAGTGGCTGAGATGGTTATCGAAAAAGCGAAGCGCTTAGTTGAGCACAAGAAAGACGTTGTGATTCTACTTGACTCGATTACTCGTTTAGCTCGTGCTTACAACACTGTCATCCCATCATCAGGTAAAGTACTGACCGGTGGTGTTGATGCGAACGCATTGCATCGTCCAAAACGTTTCTTTGGTGCAGCACGTAATATCGAACACGGCGGCAGCTTAACCATTATCGCAACAGCATTAGTTGATACTGGCTCTAAGATGGATGAAGTCATTTACGAAGAATTTAAAGGCACAGGTAACCAAGAGTTACACCTTTCTCGTAAATCGGCAGAAAAACGTGTATTCCCAGCGATTGACTTCAACCGCTCAGGTACTCGTCGTGAAGAAAAACTCACAACACCTGATGAACTTCAGAAGATGTGGATCCTTCGTAAAATCCTAAATCCAATGGATGAAGTGAGTGCGATGGAATTCTTAATCGACAAATTGGCTATGACCAAAACCAACGATGAATTCTTCACTGCAATGAAGCGTGCTAAGTCATAAGATTAAGCGCTATGCAGTTAAAAGCCAGTCTCTCGACTGGCTTTTTTGTTTGCCCAGCGAAGCTGGCAAACCCGACAGGTTGAAAGAAACCTGTATCGCCCCGACTGAGGGGAAGATAATCCGAATGGCAAGGGCGTTGTTGGCTAACGGCAGGGTCTGAAGG
>NZ_JAFEUN010000007.1 GCF_016900895.1 Parashewanella hymeniacidonis | reverse complement strand
ATCCCACCTGGGCTTATCCAATTGCGAGAAGTCCGAAGAGCCTCCCCTTTTCCCCGTAGGGTTTATGCGGTATTAGCAGTCGTTTCCAACTGTTATCCCCCACAACTGGGCAAATTCCCAGGCATTACTCACCCGTCCGCCGCTCGTCAGCAGAGTAGCAAGCTACTCTCTGTTACCGCTCGACTTGCATGTGTTAGGCCTGCCGCCAGCGTTCAATCTGAGCCATGATCAAACTCTTCAATTAAAAGTTTAATTTTAAGTCCGAAGACTTTACTCAATGAATTCTGTCGATTTCTTGTCTTCAGCTTTTTCCTCTTTATAAGAGAAAAAGCTAAAAGCAAAAAATTTATAATCCAACTTTCGCTGAATTAAATTTGCATGTTCAAAGTTAATTAAAACTTTGAAAGTTTGCATGAACATCATCATTGATAAATTTTTTGGTTACCCATTCTTTACTGCAAAGAGTGAAGATGGATAACTTAGACAATCTATCTTTGTGAGTGCTCACACAGATTTGCTTGATATATTGTTAAAGAGCAATGTGTTTCGTTTTTCGAAACACCCCGTTGGAACCTTGTTCTCAGCGGGCTAGGGCTGCGTATTCTACGCATTTCCCTGTGGTCGTCAACACTTTTTTTAAACTTATTTTAAAGAAAGTTTTCGACCGTTTAAAGTGTGTTCAGCTTGAACTCAAACTTGCCACACTTTTAACCTTGAAGCTCAAGGCTATCCGACTCACCAACCTGCTGCTTAATCGCTTAAGAAGCTGTTGTGCCGTGTCAGTGGATGCGCATTATAGGGAGATTCTGAAACCGTGCAACCCCTTTTTTTAAGTTTTTTGCATTTATTTTTTATCTTCAGAATACACACATTTAACTCACGACTTACCCCTAAAGTTATCCACATTTAGCTTTTTTTCGTAGATTGCCTTGCGATTTCAGCTCATATATTTGCTTTTGAGTACCTATGTATTACATGCAAAATACAAAAAAAGGCGTATCGAATCGATACGCCTTTCTTTATTTAATGCTTTAAATGGTTATTTAACTGATTTTACCATGGCATTGTTTGTACTTTTTACCTGATCCACATGGGCAAGGATCGTTACGACCTACTTTTTCCCCCTCACGAACCGTTGGAGTATGTCCAGCCAGAGCTTCGAGCGCTTCATCACCACCTACCACTGATTCAGCTTCAGCATGTTGAAATTCGCGATGAATACGTGCTTCTTCTTCGCGTCGACGCTGTTCCATTTCATCTACATCAGATTGCGCTTGAACCTGAACTTTAGAAAGGATGCTAATAACATCGTATTTCAAGCTATCTAGCATTTGTTGGAACAACTCAAAAGATTCACGCTTATATTCTTGCTTAGGATTCTTTTGTGCGTAACCACGTAAGTGAATACCTTGACGTAAATGATCCATCGCAGAAAGGTGTTCTTTCCATAATTGATCTAAGGTTTGTAGCATTACTGACTTTTCAAATTGACGTAAGACTTCAGCACCGACCATCTCTTCTTTAGCTACGTACGACTCACCCCAAGTATTAACGATACGCTCACGTAATGTCTCTTCGTGAAGGTCTTCTTCTTTATCTAGCCATTCTTGTATCGGCAGTGGCATTGCAAACTCTTGTAGAAGACGAGTCTCAAGACCTTCTACATCCCACATCTCTTCAATAGATTGTGGTGGAATGTACTGATCAATTAAGCCATTAAGTACGTCTTCTTTAATCATTGCTATGGTATCTTGAATGCTTTCTGCATCCATAAGATCATTACGCTGTGAGTACACCACCTGACGTTGGTCATTGGCCACGTCATCGAACTCGAGTAATTGTTTACGAATATCGAAGTTACGTGCTTCAACTTTTCTCTGTGCATTTTCAATTGCACGTGATACCCATGGATGCTCGATTGCTTCACCTTCTTCCATACCGAGCTTTTTCATCATGCTCGAAACACGGTCAGAAGCGAAGATACGCATTAAGCTATCTTCCATAGATAAATAGAAGCGTGATGAACCGGCATCGCCTTGACGTCCTGAACGACCACGTAACTGATTATCGATGCGACGAGATTCGTGTCGCTCAGTACCTAAAATATGTAAACCGCCTGCGGCAACTACTTCATCATGGCGTACTTGCCAGTCAGCCTTGATTTTTGCAATTTGCTCATCCGTTGGATTCTCAAGTGCTGCAATTTCTGCTGCCCAACTGCCACCCAATACAATATCAGTACCACGACCTGCCATGTTAGTAGCAACGGTCACTACACCCGCATGACCCGCATCGGCAACAATGTCGGCTTCTTTTTCGTGGAATTTTGCATTCAATACTGAATGTGGGATTTTTTCTTTCTTCATCATTTGCGAAAGAAGTTCAGATTGTTCAATCGAAACGGTACCCACTAGTACTGGTTGGCCACGCTCACGACAGTCTCGAATATCATCAAGAATAGCGTTGTACTTTTCCATTGCTGTTAGATAAACCAAATCAGCACGATCATCTCTGACCATTGGCTTATTGGTTGGAACAACAACAGTATCGAGTCCATAAATTTGTTGGAATTCGAATGCTTCAGTATCCGCTGTACCAGTCATACCCGCCAACTTTTCATAGATACGGAAATAGTTCTGGAAGGTAATTGACGCTAATGTTTGGTTTTCATTCTGAATGTTTGCACCTTCTTTTGCTTCTACAGCTTGATGTAAACCTTCAGACCAACGACGACCTGGCATAGTACGGCCTGTATGCTCATCAACAATAATGACTTCGTCATCTTGTACAATATAGTCAACGTCTTTTTCAAATAAGGTATGAGCGCGAAGTGCAGCATTTACATGATGCAATAAAGAGATGTTTGCCGCTGAGTACAGTGAATCACCCTCAGGTAATAATCCTACTTGAATCAGTAGTTGCTCAATTTTCTCTTGACCGCGTTCAGTCATATGAACTTGTTTTGCTTTTTCGTCGATAGTGTAATCACCATCGCCAGTATATTCTTCCGTATCTTCTTTATCTTGCTTAACAAGATTAGGGATCAGCTTATCGACCTTGGTGTACATCTCTGAGCTGTCTTCTGCCGCACCAGAAATGATCAAAGGCGTTCGTGCTTCATCAATAAGAATCGAATCGACTTCATCGATCAATGCGTAGTGAAGTGGACGTTGTACACGTTCTGCTGGCGAAAATGCCATGTTGTCACGTAAGTAGTCAAAACCAAATTCGTTGTTGGTTCCGTAAGTGATGTCACTTCCATAAGCTGCTTTCTTATCTTCTGGAGAAAGATTAGCAACGTTAACGCCTACGCTTAGCCCTAAGAACTCAAATAACGGACGGTTAAATTCTGCATCACGACTGGCAAGATAATCATTCACGGTAATGATATGAACACCTTTACCTGTTAAGCCGTTTAAATATGCAGGAAGTGTTGCCGTCAAGGTTTTACCCTCACCCGTTCTCATCTCTGCAATACGGTTACTGTCAAGTACCATGCCGCCTAACATCTGTACGTCAAAATGACGCATATCGAAAACACGCTTTGACGCTTCACGAACTACAGCAAACGCTTCCGCCATGATATCTTGCAGAGTTTCACCTGCTTCTAAGCGCTTTCTAAACTCTTCTGTTTTTGCTGCTAATTCTTCATCCGAGAACTTTTCGTACTCAGCTTCCAACGCATTTATTTGATTAACGACTTTCCCTAAACCTTTAAGGGTACGCTCGTTACGACTACCAAAAACTTTTGTCAGTAATTTTCCAAACATCTGAATCACTTATATTTAAAAGGCTAAAATTCAATTCTAATAAAGCCGAGGTTGCTCTTAGCCTGCCTTACGGTAGACGTATTTTTGCGGATCAATTTGCTTTCCATTTCGCAATACTTCGTAGTGCACATGAGGGCCAGTCGAACGGCCAGTACTGCCCATATTCGCTATTCGTTGTCCCTTTGTCACAACATCGCCGACGTTGACCGTTAACGATTCATTGTGACCGTAGCGAGTTTTTAAGCCGTTACCATGGTCAATTTCCACTAAATTACCATAGCCGAACATACTGCCTGACCATGTCACGACACCAGCTGCGGTAGCGACTACTGCTTCGCCTTCACTGCCTGCGAAATCAATGCCTTTATGCATTGCTCTGCGGCCAGTAAATGGATCATTACGCAAACCGAATGGTGAAGAGAGCCAACCTTTTTTAATTGGTCGACCAGAAATATAACGTTCTTTATCTATATGGAGATTAGAAACGACAGTTTCAAGTACTGAGAGTTGGGTTTGATTATAATCAAGGTGATTGGCCAGTTTATCCATATCTGAAATCAATGAATCTAGCTCAATATTATCGCCCAATTCACTGACACCACCAACTCCAACTTCTGATGAAAAATCAAATTGGTCATCAAGTTTGTTTTGCTTAGCGACTTGCTGGCCAAGAGCTTCGAGACGGGTCATTTTTGCTTGCAAGCGTGCAACATGAGTAACAAGTAAAGATAATTGTGACTCTGTGGCATGCTTTAATTCTAATACTTGCTGCTTTTGCACATTACGTAAAGCTTTAACTGAGTCCATGTTGGCTTGCTGATCTGCAAAGCGTTCATTATTATAATGGTAAAAGCTTGTGATGCCGACTAACATCAGCGCAGGCAGAAATAACCAGCGTTTGCCTAAATGCAAACGTTGAACGCCTTTCTTGCCTTGAATAAATACAGTTACACTCATTAACGATAAGCCAATATTTAAATTATGAAAAAGCTTCCTCAAGATCTCAGTCAACTTCTAAACCATTCAGGCCGTTTACCTGAGCTAAAAGAGAAAGCTGAATTATTATTACGTTTGGACCGAGTTGTTAAACAGCAGTTAACAGGTCCTGTCGTCGAGCAAATAAAAGTCGCCAACTTCCGTGAAAGTACGTTAATTGTAGAAGTATCATCCTCTACTTGGGCGGCTCGACTCAATTTTCAAAAAAGTAATTTATTACTTAAACTTCAAAGCGAAGCGTTACCAATGCTCACCGCAATTGACGTTAAAGTCAACCCAAGGATGCGATCTAGTGCCCCAAAGGGTGAGCCAAGTTACGCTAAGCTCAGTGTTACAGCGGCTTCACATATTGAGGCCTTGGCCGAACACACAGAGGGAAGTTTAGGGCTAAAACTAAAACGGCTGGCTGCTAGAGCCAGCCGTCAAAGGCATTCTGATTCAGATTAAGCGAAAACGCTTGAATTATCTGGAGCCATGAAGCTCACTGGAACATCTGACTCTTGTTCGTAGCTCACAAGTTCCCATGCTTCTTGCTGGGCTAACAACGCTCGAACAAGTTTATTGTTCAGCGCATGCCCTGTTTTGTATGCAGAGAACTCACCAACAATAGCATGCCCAGCAACATAAAGATCACCAAATGCATCTAAGATCTTATGTTTTAAAAATTCATCATCGTATCTTAAACCGTCAGGGTTAAGTACTTTAAACTCATCAAGTACAACTGCGTTTTCCATGCTGCCACCTAAAGCAAGGTTGTTTGCCCTTAGGTATTCAATATCACGCATAAAACCGAATGTACGTGCACGGCTAATGTCTTTAACAAAACCATCAGTCGAGAAGTCCATCACCATGTGTTGCTGACTACGCGCGATTTCTGGATGGTCAAAGTCGATTTTAAAATCAACTTTAAATCCTTGATGCGGAGTAATCATCGCCCACTTGTCGCCATCTTCAACTTTAATTGACTGCTTAACACGTAGATATTTTTTAGGTGCTGCTTGTTGAGCGATACCTGCTGATTGCAATAAATACACGAATGGACTTGCGCTACCATCCATGATTGGGATTTCTGGCGCATCAACGTCGATGATGGCATTATCGATACCTAAACCTGCTAATGCAGCGAATAAGTGTTCAATAGTTTGCACTTTCACACCTTCATCATTCATTAACACGGTACACAACATGGCTTCACGAACCTGATCTGCTTTTGCTGGGATAGCAACCGCTGGATCAAGATCGGTACGCATGAATACGATTCCAGTGTTCACTGGTGCAGGGTGTATGGCAAGTGTTACTTTATTACCAGAGTGCAATCCTACTCCAGTTGTTTTTACCATTTTCTTAACTGTTCTTTGAAAAATCATTCAGTTACCCGTTTATCGTTGTACCGTAAATTGCGACAGAAATATCGACATCCCAACTACAACCAAACCGCAGGCAGGTTTGGCTGGTCGGATATCCTAACACACTTTTGCAATGACACAAAAAATCACCACTTAAAATACAAATTTAAGTGATCTGTGTCACTGTTTAGCACTAGCTTTTGAGTTAGCGCTTATTTTCTCATTTAGTCTGCTTGCTTGCGTAAGAATGCCGGAATATCGAGATAGTCCAATTCACTCTTTTGAGCTTGAGCAGGTGCGGCTTGCGCTTGACTTACCCCCACTTGCACTACATTACCAGAGGCCGTTGCAATACCGGGTTCATCAACGGCAATCTTTTCAGCAGTAGCAACCGTTACTGGTTCAGCTGATGTAACTGGAATATCTCTCGGTGCAGGCTTGCTCACTAACGTGATATCAGGCTTCTTTTCAGCGCCAATACCGGTTGCAACTACTGTTACACGGAGTTCATCGCTCATCTCAGGATCGATAACCGCACCAACAACTACCGTGGCATTATCAGAAGCATAAGCTTTCACGTGGTTACCCACAGTTTCAAACTCTTCGATGCTCATATCCATGCCAGCGGTGATGTTAACTAACACGCCACGAGCACCAGCTAGATCAATATCTTCAAGTAACGGACTTGCAACTGCTGATTCGGCCGCTTCTTCAGCACGGTCTTCACCACTCGCAATTCCAGTTCCCATCATGGCATTACCCATTTCAGACATCACGGTTTTCACGTCTGCAAAATCGACGTTAATTAAACCTGGGCGAGTGATCAGCTCAGCAATACCTTGTACGGCACCAAGTAATACATTATTTGCTGCAGCAAAAGCATCTAATAAAGACGTCCCACGACCTAAAACCTTTAATAGTTTTTCGTTCGGGATCGTAATTAATGAATCCACTTGCTTACCGAGCTGTTCAATTCCCTGTTCAGCAAACGTCATGCGCTTTTTGCCTTCGAATGGGAATGGCTTAGTGACTACAGCAACAGTAAGAATGCCTTCTTCTTTTGCTATCTCTGCCACTACTGGCGCAGCACCGGTACCTGTACCGCCACCCATACCAGCTGCAATGAAAATCATGTCACAACCTTTAATTGCGGCACGAATGTTTTCTTTATCTTCTTCAGCCGCCATGCGACCGATTTCTGGATTCGCTCCTGCCCCTAATCCTTTAGTGACATCACGACCAAGCTGGATAGTAGAACCAGCAGAAGATTTACGTAATGCTTGCGCATCGGTATTGGTTGCTACAAACTCAACACCTTCGATGTTGTGTCTAACCATGTGTTCAACGGCGTTGCCACCGCCACCACCGACGCCGATGACTTTAATCACCGCTTCGTCTGAGTGTGTGTCCATTATCTCAAACATATTATGAACTCCATATTTGCCTGCTTGTAAACTTAAAACTCACCTTTAAACCAGCTTTTCGCCCGGTTTAAAAAACTTGTCACGCCATTACGTTCTGGGCGCTCTAATTCTTTATCGATTAAACGTCTTGCACCGTAGTGCAATAAACCAATACCCGTTGCGTATATCGGCTGACTTACATATTCATATAGCCCTTTGACTTTCAAAGGTGCTGCAACTCTCACTGGCATACCAAATGTTGCTTCAGCAACATCGACTGAACCATCAATCGATGAGGTACCACCAGTGATCACAATTCCGGCTGCGATTTGGTCTTCATAACCACTGTCTCGAAGCTCTTGCAATATCAGTTCGAACATCTCTTGATATCTTGGCTCTACAACTTCAGCCAATGTATGACGAGACATAGAACGAGAAGGTCGCCCGCCTACTGACGGTACTTCAATATTTTCTTCTCGGCTCACTGTCGAGCTTCTTGCATTCGCAAACTGCACTTTAATTTGCTCAGCATGTGATAATGGTGTTCTAAAAATCTTTGCAATATCACTGGTAACTTGATTTCCAGCCACTGGTACAACAGCACAGTGACGCAGGGCACCATTGGTATAAACCGCAATATCTGTGGTGCCCCCCCCAATATCAACTAAACACACACCAAGATCTTTTTCATCGTTGGTCAAAGTAGAGTCTGCTGACGCAATTCCAGAAAATACCAGATCATCCACTTTTAAACCGCAACGCTCAACACTTTTCGTTATATTTTTTGCCATGTCGTTAGCACAAGTTACGATATGCACTTTAGCTTCCATTCTCATGCCTGACATGCCAATTGGGCTTTTGATGCTATCTTGCACGTCAATGGCATATTCTTGTGGTAAAACATGCAAAATTCGACGTTCAGTGGGGATCTTCACCGATCGTGCTGTATGAATCACATTATCAACGTCTTCTTGAGTCACTTCTTCATCATTGATTGAAACCATGCCGTTTTCATTTTGACAAGCAATGTGTTTACCTGAAATGCTTAAGTAAACTGAAGTTACCTGACAATCTGCCATTAACTCCGCTTGATCTAACGCTCGCTGAACACTGCGCACAATAGAATCTAAGTCGTTAACACCGCCTTTATCCATACCTCTGGACGGATGGTTACCAACGCCAACAATCGTAATTTCACCATCAGGCATCACTTCACCAATAATGACGGCGACCTTAGCTGTTCCTATATCCAACCCAACGATTAGGTTTCTTTCTTGGTTCTTGGTCATTCGTTGTCGACTCTCACTTTCCTATCTGCCCAGCCTACGGCTAAACCTGTGTCATAACGTAAATCTACGTTTTTTATTGGCTTACCTTGTTTCAAGATTTCAGGGTAAACATCAATAAAACGTTGAACTCGGCTCATTTTGTCTTCACGCCCCAAGTTCAACTCAATGCCATCGTCTAACTGGATATGCCATGCATGTCTCGGCGTTAAACTCAGCTCTCTCATTTCAAAACCATTTATGGTCAGCAGTGCATTCATTTGCTTATAGCCCTGCAGTACCTCTTTCGCCGAATCATCCGGTCCAAACAATTGCGGCAATTTATCCGTTTGTGCCTCAACCAGTGGCGCTTTAAACACATCACCATATTGGTTAAGCCAATCTTTAGTATTCCAATGTGCAGCAGCATCTTGCTCTTTAATCAGTACCTTCAATTTAGCTGGCCACTCACGCTTTACTGAAGCACGATATACCCATGGTAATGCTTCTAACCGCTCTTGAACCCGCTCAACATCGGCATTAAAAAAGCTGGAACTGAGCAAACTCCTCAATGCTACTTGTATTTCATGCGCATTGGTGTATCTCAATTCCCCTTGAATGACCACTGCTTCAATTGGCAATTCGTTGGCATCATTAACCATATGTTTAAGCTGGAATGACACGGCGACGATTCCTGCAATCACGACGCCTAGAAAAGTGATGCCAAACACTAAATACCAATTTACTTGGTGTAATTTTTCACACAAATTTTGGTATTTTGCTTTCCAACTCACCTTGTCTGCCTGCTCCGCTTTTTCTTCTAATCAAGCATTGGCATCGAAGTAGCTGACCATAAATTTTTCCGATTTTATGATGCCCAGTTTCAGCACTCTACTTCGTTAAAACTTCAGTTACATAACTTTTGCTATGCGCCCTGCGTTTTACCTTGTATATCACTAAACTTGGACTACATAATTTTCAAAAAACTTATCGTCAGCTACTTCCTTCTATTAATAGAATGCCATATCTTATTTATAAAAACTTGCTTTAGTATCGGTTTATTAACAATTAAAGCCTAATTCTGTCGTAACGAGCTCACGTGAGATCATACCGATATTTCCGGCACCTTGTGTCAGCAATAAATCATTGTCTTGTAATAATTCAGGCAACATCGTTTTTAACTGTGATTTATCTGCAACAAAAATCGGCTCTACTTTACTTCTTTGCCTGATGGCACGACACAATGCACGACCGTCGGCACCAGGAATAACATCTTCACCAGCTGCGTAAACTTCCAACAGTAATAAACAATCGACCTGTGACAATACTTCTGCAAAATCTTCAAACAAGTCACGAGTACGCGAATAACGATGAGGCTGAAACGCCATCACTAAACGCTTATCGGAATAGGCTTCTCGTGCCGCTTTAATGGTAACGGCGACTTCGCTTGGGTGATGACCATAATCATCCACTAATAACACATCACCCTTTGGTGTGTTGAAATCACCCAGCTTTTGAAAACGACGGCCAATACCTTGAAACTCGAACAGTGATGTCTTAATAGGTGCACTTCCAATTTCATCTTCTGTAGCAACAGCAATTGCGGCCAATGCGTTTAATACATTATGCTCACCTGGCATATTGAGCTCGATATCCATCGACTCACCATTGACTTGCTCCACAGTGAACTGGCTTAGCGCACCATTTTGCTTAAAGTGTATAGCTCGAACATCAGCATCCTCACTGAATCCATAAGTGACAACTTTACGGCCAATACGAGGCAATAACTCTCTGATCACTGGATCATCAATACACACAACCGCTAAGCCATAAAAAGGTAAGTTATGGATGAAATCAATAAATGCCGTCTTTAACGTTTCAAAGTCACCGCCATATGTATCCATATGATCAGCTTCAATATTGGTGACTACCGCTACCATCGGCTGCAAATGTAAAAAACTCGCATCGCTTTCATCGGCTTCAGCGATTAAATAGCGACTCGTTCCTAGACGCGCATTGGTGCCTGCACTGTTAAGCAGACCGCCGATCACAAATGTTGGGTCTCGCTCTGCTTCAGCGTAGACCGATGCAATTAAACTGGTCGTTGTCGTTTTACCGTGTGTACCCGCTACAGCGACACCATGACGATAGCGCATTAACTCTGCTAGCATTTCAGCGCGACGAACGACAGGAATGCGTTGCTCTTTAGCCGCAACAATCTCTGGATTAGCATCTGAAATAGCCGTTGAAACTACGATAACATTCGCACCGATTACGTTACTTTCATGATGACCAATAGTGACATTCGCTCCGAGTGCAACCAAACGGTCACTGACTCTATTATGAGCGATATCAGAACCGCTGATCTCATAGCCTTCATTAAGTAGCACTTCAGCAATACCGCCCATACCAGCACCGCCAATTCCCACAAAATGAATTCGTCTAATTCGACGCATTTCTGGAATTTGCTCTCTGAGTTTTGCTTGCTTCTCTTTATTCGTCATTTTATTTTTTCACCGCTACGCTGGAGCATACATCGGCCACTATTTCTGCCGCATCAAGGATGGCAACTTTTCGTGCTTGTTGCCCCATACGTGTTAATTCTTTTCTGTCCTGAGCCAACGTTGTTAGCTTCTCTACTAATAAATCTACTGTCGCAATAGGTTGCGGCAACAGTAATGCAGCTCCGGCTTCTACAAGTACTTGTGCATTCAAGGTTTGATGGTCGTCCACTGCATGCGGATACGGTACTAACAAGCTCGGCTTTCCCATCGCAGCAAGTTCTGACACCGTTAATGCTCCTGAACGGCATAAAACCACGTCCGCCCAACGGTAGGCAGCTTGCATATCATCTATAAACTCCGCAACCTGAACGACATCTTGCTGATTTTGTTTTGTATACGCTTGATTTACGGCATCTAAATTATTTCGTCCAACCTGATGCCAAACCGTTATTGCTTGATTCGCACTTAAATTTGCCACCACGGTTGGCATCAAATCATTAAACACTTTGGCACCTAAGCTGCCACCAACCACTAATACTTTGAGCGCATTGCTATCAGAACTTTGTTCGTATTCTTCAATCAGCTCTTGGCGAATAGGATTGCCCACTACTTGTGCTTTAACTTGTTTATTAAAGGTACCTTCGAATGCACACAGTACTTTTGTTGCAATGCGCGACAATAATTTATTGGTCATTCCCGGTATTGCGTTTTGTTCATGCAGCACTAATGGGATGCCCGATAGTTTTGCTGCTACGCCACCTGGGCCACTTGCAAACCCGCCCATACCCAGCACGACATCAGGCTTAAAACTGTCTATGACTGTCTTTGCCTGACTGATAGAACGAATGATTTTGATCGGTGCCATCAATTTACGAACAATACCGTTACCACGAACACCTTGGATATCAATAAATTCAATGTTAAAACCGTGCTTCGGTACAACTTGGGCTTCCATTCGCTCTCGAGTACCGAGCCACAGGATCTCCCAACCTTCACTGGATAATACTTTTGCAACTGCTAGCGCTGGGAATACGTGCCCACCAGTGCCACCGGCCATCACTAACAACCTTTTATTCTTAGAGCCTATCTCGCTCATGCGCTACCTCTTCGTTGGACAGCCTGTATCTGTTCCAACCGTCTTTCATAATCTATCCGTATCAACAACATCACTGCCGTCATCATGATCCATAAGCTGCTGCCGCCATAACTGACAAATGGCAGAGTCAAACCTTTGGTTGGCAACATACCAATACTGGCTCCAACATTAACGATGGTCTGAAAACAAATCCAAATGCCAATGGCATAAGATAAATATCCATCAAAAGGCTTATTTTCTTGTAAGCAACGATTCCCAAGCTGAATAGCGCGTAGTACCACAAATAAAATAATGCTGAGAATGACAACAATGCCTACGAAGCCAAGTTCTTCGCCAATGACCGCAAAAATAAAATCGGTATGAGCTTCAGGTAAATATTCTAGCTTTTGAATGCTATTACCTAATCCCTGTCCAGCCCAGTCTCCACGACCATAAGCCATGAGTGATTGAGTTAATTGATAACCGCTGCCAAAAGGATCTTCCCACGGATTCAAAAATGACGTAACACGACGCATTCTGTATTCCGCAGTGACCACTAAAAATACGAACAAAACAGTGCCAAACAACAACATTAAGGAGAAATCAATCAGCCTTGCCCCTGCCAGCCACAATAAGCCAATAGTAATAACGAATAACACCACTACTGAACCTAAATCTGGTTGCATCAAAATCAGGCCCGCACAGCCAATTAAAACCAAAATTGGTTTCAAGAAACCAAACATGCGCTCACGCACTTCTTGGTGTCGACGCACTAAATAACCAGCTAAGTAAACACAAAAGGTAAACTTTGCGACCTCAGCAACCTGAATACGAATTGGGCCTAGGTTAAGCCATCGAGTTGCACCATTTACAGTGTGCCCCACCAGCAATACGGCAATTAATCCTAAAAACACAGCGATGAGCATCCAAGGGCTCATTCTCTGCCACCAGCTCACTTCAATTCTCAAGGTAATTGCAGCGATGACAACACAACCACATAAATAAAAAATCTGCCGATTTACAAAATAAAATGGGTTGCCTTTTAAGTCTTCGGCTTCTGGCATTGAAGCCGACATCACCATTACAAAACCAATCGCTAGCAATGCAATAATCGCAAGGAGTAGTTTTCTGTCATATAGCTGATTTCCTGGTCTACGGTCTTCCGTTAACCAGTTCGGCCATCGCCATTTAAACTCGGTACCAAAGAGATTAAGCTGCTTATCATTCGTTGCCATGCAGCCTCCCAACCTCTTGTCTAAAATCATTGCCACGCTCGGCAAAATTCTTATACATATCTAGGGATGCACAGGCTGGCGATAACAATACAATATCACCCGCATCAGCACACTCTGCGGCCTTGATAACTGCTTCACTCATGTTATTTACGACAAGAGTGTCATTATGGAGCTTCGCTAAGCTGGACGCATCCTTACCAAATACGATTAGCTGACTTACAAACGCTAATCCTTCCGACAACGGTTTAAGAACTGCGCCTTTGGCATCACCACCAGCAATTAAAATAATGTCGCCTAGTTCGTCCTTTAGGCCATGTAATGCTGCCAGTGTCGCACCAACATTTGTCGCTTTAGAGTCATTGATATAGATGACCCCGCCAACCTCGTCCACTTTCTCACAACGATGTGCTAAGCCTTTAAAATGCTGTACCACCTCAATCATCGCTGTTCGTGAGATGTCTGCAGCTTCAGCAAGTGCCATAGCCGCAAGAATATTCGATTGATTGTGACTGCCAACGGCAGCGGCGTCTGTTATTGGCATGATTTCACTCATGCCACGAACAAACTGGCCATTAGCAATACCCCAATCATCTGATTCGGGTACATCTAATCCAAAGCTAATTACATTAGACGCTTCAATTGGCTTAGTCATAGAGTCTTGGCGATTAATGACACACAGTTTTGATTGACGATATAAACGGTGTTTGGCATCTCGATAGGTATTAATCGAATCATATCTGTCCATATGATCCGCAGAGATATTTAAACACGTCGCAGCAATACAATTTAACGTTGATGTGGTCTCTAATTGAAAACTGCTTAACTCTAAAACGTACAAGTCTGCGTCTAATTTCAACAAGTCCAGTGCTGGCGTACCAATATTGCCACCAACAGCAACCGTGAGTCCCGCAGCTTTGGCTATTTCGCCAACCATCGTTGTAACAGTTGATTTTCCGTTAGAACCCGTAATCCCAATCACTTTTGGAGGCTGTTTTTTTAACGCACGTGCAAACAGTTCAATATCACCGATAACTTCAATGCCAACGTCAATAGCAGCTTTCACTTCAGGAGTATCAATCGCAATTCCGGGGCTGATAATGATCTGATTTGCTTGGATCAGCAGGCGTACATCGAAACTACCTGTTTTCAGCGGCACTGTAGGAAATTCATCTTGAAGTTTTGCTGCACCCGATGGATGTTCACGAGTATCCATCACCAAAGGTACAATCCCTTGGTTACACAAATAACGCACAACAGAAAGTCCAGTGACTCCCAGTCCAAGTACGATATGAGTATGAGTGCTTTTCATTGTTTTATCTCAACTTCAAGGTGGCTAAACCCAGCATGACTAGGAATAGAGAGATGATCCAAAATCGCACGATTACCCGTGGCTCCGGCCAGCCTTTTAATTCGTAATGGTGGTGAATCGGTGCCATTCTAAAAATACGTTGACCGCGGAACTTATATGAGCCAACTTGCAAGATTACCGAAACCGTTTCCATTACAAACACGCCACCCATGATCACAAGTAAGATCTCTTGGCGAACTAATACTGCAATCACACCTAAAGCCGCACCCAATGACAATGATCCCACATCGCCCATAAACACTTGAGCTGGATAGGTGTTAAACCATAAAAAGCCCAAACCTGCCCCAATAATGGCGGTACAGACAATCACTAACTCTCCAGAACCTGGTAAATAGGGAATATGTAAATACTCGGCAAACTGAGCATGACCAGACAGGTAAGAAATTAACGCAAATGCGCCAGCAACCATTACTGTCGGCATGATAGCTAAACCATCAAGCCCATCGGTTAGGTTAACTGCGTTGCTTGAACCGACAATCGTGAAATACGCTAAAATGACAAAGAAGATACCCAGTTGCGGCATCACATCTTTAAAAAACGGTATTACTAATTGGGTTTCATCTGGACGAACTGAACTCGAATATAAGTAAAACGCCACCACGAGCGCTGCAAGACTTTGGAATATGTACTTCCATCTTGCAATCAATCCCTTAGGATCTTTTCTGACCACTTTACGATAGTCGTCAATAAAACCGATCAATCCAAAGCTGAACAGAGTGAAAAGAACGACCCAAACATAGCGACTGGATAAATCTCCCCACAATAACACACTGGCAAAAATACCAAATAAGATCAGCAAACCACCCATCGTAGGTGTGCCACGCTTACTAAAGTGAGATTCAGGACCGTCATTACGAACCACTTGCCCAATTTGCATCAATTGTAAACGCTCGATCAATTTTGGCCCTAACCATAAACTGAATAAAAGTGCGGTTAACAGACCTAAAATGGCTCTGAACGTTAAATAAGAAAAAACGTGAAACCCAGAATAAAACTGGGTTAAATACTCCGCTAGGTATACCAGCATTAAATCAATTCCCCGCTGTTGTGTGCGATTAATACAGCTTCTACGACACGTTCCATTGCGGCGCTTCGCGATCCTTTTACTAACAAGTTAATCGCCCCTTGTTGGGTGAAAATGTTTGTCATCAAGTACTTCTTTAACTTATTAATATTGTCAAAATGTTTTCCGTCACATCCATTTGAACGGCTTGCTTTTGAAAGTGCAGCTACCTCATTCCCTAATGTCAAAACATGCGTGAGCGAGGTTTTCTGAATATATTGACCGAGCTCTTGCAGCATGTGCGATGCCTCGCTACCGACCTCAGCCAAATCTCCCAATATCAAAACCTTAACGCCGTCACGTTCGCTAAGCCAATCAATAGCGGCCTTAACTGATGAAGGATTGGCATTATAGCTATCATCAACAAGGAGTAAACGCCCAAGTTGATGTGGTTGCATACGGCCTTTTACCAGCTCTAATTTTTCAAGCCCTTCTTTAATCGTCTCTAAGTCGACATTCAACGCTAACGCGATAGCCGTTGCAGCCAGTGCATTAAGCACTTGATGCTGACCCGAAAGTTTGAGTTGGATGCCTTGATGACCTTTGGCTGTTTTGAGCGTAAACCCAAATCGGCCATCAACAGTACTTTGTACGTTTGTAGCGGTGACATCAGCGCCATCGCTTAACCCAAACGTGATGATGTTGTGTGCTTTAGCGACGTCTTTTAAATACGGTGCGAACTTATCGTCTTGATTTACGACAGCCGTTCCACCTGATTTCAGGTGGTAATAAATTTCAGATTTCGCTTCTGAGATAGCTTCAATACTGCCAAAACCTTCAAGGTGTGCGGCACCAATATTGTTCACTAATGCAACATCAGGTTTAACGAGGTTTGAGGTGTAATCAATTTCACCTTTGTGATTAGCACCCAGCTCAAAAACACCAATTTGATGTTGTGGCTCTAGGCGCAATAACGTCAATGGTGCACCAATGTCATTGTTGAAGTTTCCTGCAGTGTAGAGCACAGAGTATTGTTCAGAGAAAATACTCGCCACCATCTCTTTTACTGAGGTTTTACCATTGGAGCCCGTAATTGCAATCGCTTTAATATCCAGTTGCTGGCGTACGTATGCGCCGAGCAACCCTAAAGCAACCCTAGTGTCAGCAACCACCAATTGAGGGATGCTCACATCTAAACGTTTTGAAACCAATATTGCGGTTGCTTGTTGGCATAATGCATCATTAACAAAATCATGGGCATCAAAACGGTCACCTTTGAGCGCAATAAACATTCCGTATTCAGGAATTGAGCGACTGTCTGTACTGACGGCTTCAATTAGGCAATCTTCGCCAACTAAGTCGGCATTTAACGCTTTCGCTAACTCGGAAAGAGACAACAGAATCATCCAGACGCCTCCATCAACCGTGCGATCAATGCACGCTCATCGTAGTCATGTTTAACACCATCAATTTCCTGATAAGTTTCATGCCCCTTGCCGGCCACAAGAATAATATCGCCCTGCTTGGCATGCTGAACGCTGTTCTTAATTGCTTCGACTCGATCAACGCACACAGTAATTCGTTCTGGTTCATTGAAACCTGTCAGTACATCTTCAATGATCGACTCCGGTTTTTCACGGCGTGGATTATCGCTTGTGAGTACCACATTATCGGCATAACTTTCAGCGGCGGCCGCCATTATTGGGCGTTTACCTTTGTCACGATCACCACCGCAACCAAACACACACCATAAATCACCTTGGCAATGCTGCCTCAGTGTTTGGAGTGCTTTTTCAAGTGCATCAGGTGTATGAGCATAATCAACCACAACAGCAACATCGTCTTTTTGATATTGTTCCATCCGACCCATGGCAGGCTTTAGATATTTTGCTTGTTCTAACAGCAAGCTCATATCTGCACCTTCTAAATACAATGCTGCAATAGCCGCAACAAGATTGGACAGATTAAACATACCCAGTAGCGGTGACTCAAGCTGTGCCCGCCCCTCTGGCCAAACTAACTGTGCTTGTACACCTATATTGCTAAACTGCGCATCCTCAATGTAAAACTCGGCATTGATATCATCTTTTAAGCTAAAGCTTCTCGCAATTTGAGGTTTAAGATCGAAACGCCATGATTGCGCCGTTTCATCATCGAAATTCAATAAGCCATTATTGAGGCTGATAAATTTAAAGAGTGTCTGCTTAGCTTTGGAGTACGATCGCATATCACCATGAAAATCAAGATGATCACGGCTTAAATTGGTCATAATTGCTGTTGAAAACGGGACAGCATCAACACGATGTTGCACTAAACCGTGACTGGAAATTTCCATAGCACAGGTGAGAGCACCTAAATTTTGATAGCGATGTAATTCACGCATTACGGTAATGGCATCAGAAGTAGTATTGACCGTTTCTTCCAATTGTCCCCACAATCCGTTACCCGTCGTTCCCATAACAGCAGCGGTCTTGCCAATGCCTTCACTCAATTGGGCAATCAGCTGCGTCACTGTAGTTTTACCATTAGTGCCCGTTACGCCAATTACCGTCATTCGAATTGGGTCAATAGGATATCGCTGCATCGCTAATGCTGATAATTGAGCGTTTAAACGAAAAAAATATATCAATAGACCTTGTTCTGAACGAGTCACCTTTCCATGTTCATCCGGTTCATCGGTATGCACTAACGCCGCATTAGCCCCTTTTTCGAAAGCCGATGGAATGAATTTGCGACCATCAACTTCGTAACCTGGTACTGCGACAAAAACATCACCTAAAGTGATGTTTCGACTATCCAGCTGTAATTCTTTTACACTCTCTTCGCCACTGTAATGAAACCATGGCGCAAGGAGATCTTTAATCAGCATTATTTTACTCCCCGAGAATAAGCCGCCATTCTAGACTGTTCGGTTGAGCTAATTGGCTCAACATTGAGCATTTGTAATGCCCCTGACATCACTTTTGCAAATACGGGTCCAGCAACATCACCACCGTAATAATGATCGCCTTTAGGCTCATTAATCACTACGGTAATTGCGAGTCTTGGGTTATTGATTGGTGCTACACCAGCAAATAAACCTACATAATCATCACCATAACCACCTGCAACGGCCTTACGACTCGTTCCGGTTTTGCCAGCAATGGGGTAACCTGCAATGTGTGCTTTGGTTGCCGTACCGCCCTTTTCTGTCACTCCAACTAGCATTTTCATCACACTTTCAGCAACATGCGGTTCAAGCACTCTTTGTCCTTCAGGTTGTTTGGTTAATTTTAAAATGGATGTCGGGTACAAGATTCCGCCGCTGCCCAATGTGGCATACATACGAGCCAACTGCAGTGGTGTTGCAGTAAGTCCATAACCAAACGACAACGTTGCACGTTCAAAGTCAGACCAACGTGGTCTATCGTGAATTATGCCAGCACTTTCACCAATCAAATCAATGCCCGAATAATTTCCTAGCCCCATTGATTGATATGTTCCCAACAGCTGCTCAACAGGCATTGACAACGCCACTTTACTGATCCCCACATTACTGGATTTAATCAGTACTTGAGATAAAGACATATCGCCATGATTATTGGAATCTCTTACTCTACGGCCACCAATACGCATCCATCCCGGAGACGTTGGAATAAGCTCGTGTTCTTTGATTGTTCCGGCTTCTAAACCAGCTGCAACCACAAAGGGTTTAATGGTTGAGCCAGGCTCATAAGAATCCGTTAAGGCTCGGTTTCGCATTCGATAGCTTTGCAAACCTTCCCTCGAATTAGGGTTATATGAAGGCGTATTAGCCATTGCCAACACTTCGCCAGTGTGTACATCCAATACGACAATGCTACCTGACGTTGCTTGAGTGTATTCTGTTGCTCGCTTCAACTCTCGATAAGCTAGGGCTTGGATTCGCTGATCAAGACTCAATACTAAATCATTGGAGTTTTCACCTTGCTGAACCACATCCAGTCTTTCAACGACTTTTCCATCACGAGACTTACGCACTTGTTGCTTAGACGGTGTACCCGTTAGCCATTGGTCATACGCGCGTTCAATACCTTCAATGCCTTTATCATCGATATTAGTAATACCGATAAGTTGTGCATCAATTTCACTGGTTGGGTAATACCGGCGTGATTCCGCTTTAAGGTATACGCCCGGCAATTTTAACTGGCGAATATAATCGGCGACAGCAGGTGTGACTTGTCGTTTAAGATAGGTAAAACGTTTTTTGGGATTGACCGTAACCCGTTGCAGTACTTTTTCAACTGGAAGTTGCAACACATCGGCTAATGCTTGCCAACGGCGACGTTCTCTTAGGCCACCACGTTCATGTACGACTTTGGGATCTACCCATACGGCTCTGACCGGTACGCTCACTGCTAACATTTCACCGTTACGATCTGTAATCAAACCACGATGTACCTCTGTACTCGTTGTTCTTAACGTACGCATATCACTTTCTTTGCGTAAGCGCTCTGGTTCAACGAGCTGAATATAAGCCGCACGCACAATTAAGCTAACAAACATCAGGCACACAAAGCCCACTAGCACGTATAGACGAACCGGGATTAATTGAGGTTGCTGTTTCTTCTTTGCTTGTTTGCTCATGGTAATTTCACCACAATCTCTTCTTTTGGCAACGGCCGTTTCATATGAAGATCTTTCGTTGCAATTCGAATAATTCTACTGTGTTCTGTTTGTGCTTGTTCTTCGAGCAACAAATTCCGCCACTCAATATCTAAACTGTCTCGCTCTTGTAACTGGCGATCCCATTCGTTCGTTAACTCACGAGTTTCATGACTGTAATACACGACGGCTAATGCACTGAAAATGACGACAGACGACAGAAAAAGCAGAACCTTATGATTCATGAGATCCTGAAATATGATCCTCGGTAGGCTCAACTGTCCTTTTGTCATCATAATTCCTTAATATTCCCGTCGTTCTGCGACTCTCAATACAGAACTTCTTGCTCTCGGATTCAATTCAAGTTCAGCTTCTGATGGTTTTTGTGCTTTACCAATAGGTTTGAGCTTACGTTGCTTATCGAGCTCTTCATTGCTGATTGGCATACCAAACGGTACTTCTGGTGCTTGACTGTTGCGGCGAATAAACCGTTTTACCATTCTATCTTCCAGTGAATGGAAACTGATCACGGACAAACGCCCTTCGGGTGCTAACACGTTTAATGCACCTTCTAATGCTTGATCGATCTGTTCTAATTCACTGTTAATATAAATACGAATGGCTTGAAACACTCGAGTTGCGGGATGTTTATTCTTTTCTTTTTTCTTGGTAATACGAAAAATCAGATCCGCTAACTCTTTGGTTCTCAAAAAAGGTATTTTTTCTCTGTCAGCGGCTATGCAGCGAGCAATATGCCGTGAATTTTTTTCTTCACCGTAGGTTTTGAATACCCAAGCCATATCTTCAATTTCTGCACGAGCAATCCACTCTGCTGCAGTTTGCCCTTGGCTATTATCCATACGCATGTCCAATGGGCCATCTCGTAAAAAACTGAATCCACGCTCGGCATCATCTAACTGAGGTGACGACACACCTAAATCGAGCAATACGCCATCAATTTTTCCTGCAAGCCCAAGATCTCTGATATAACTTTCTAATTGCCCAAAACCGCCATGAACGATCTGAAAACGTTCATCATCAGCAAAACGTTTTGAGGCTTCAATGGCCTGTGGATCTCGATCAATCGCAATTAATCTACCGTTTACGCCAAGTTGAGACAAAACGAGGCTTGAATGCCCCCCACGTCCAAAGGTTCCATCAATATAGATGCCATCTGGTTTAATCTTCAGTCCATCTACTGTTTCTTTTAGCAGTACAGACACGTGGGCGAATTTTTCACTCATAAAGCTCTTCTTTTCTGTTTCACTACATTCACTACAACGAAAAGTCAGCGAGACGTTCATTACTCGCTAAGTCTTCAGTGGCAATTTTTTGTTTACTTTCTTCTATGAGCTGCTGCCATAAATCAGCATCCCACAATTCAAATTTGTTCAGTTGACCCACCAGCATGGTATGCTTTTTTAAATTTGCATACTGCCTCAGTGGTAATGGCAAAAGGATGCGACCATTATTGTCTAATTCGCATTCGTGGGCGTGGCCGAGTAACAATCGTTTCAAAGCCCTTTCTGTGGGTTGAGTATCAGACAATTGCATCAGCTTTGCTTCAATTTGGTGCCATTCATTTAGAGGGTAAAGCAATAAACAAGAAGATTGGATATCAACCGTGATTACCAGCTTGCCTTCAGATTCAACTCGCAACAGATCTCGGTATCGTACCGGAATGGCGAACCGACCTTTCGCATCTAAGTTGATACTGCTAGCACCTGAAAACACGTTATATCATCCTTGTTGAACAACTAAATCGCATGGTTTTTCCTATGCACATCTAGAAAGTTTATCTATGCTTTTAGAATTAAGATCCACAAATACCCACAATTTCCCACCAAAGCTAAGTTTAGAGATAGTTGGCAAGAAAAGTCAAGATTTGTTCACTTGCTAAAATCCAGATGTAATGCGCTTTGGCGGCCTTTTTTATGCCGCAGCCCTTGTTGAATATAGGTTTCAATTTTTAGGTTAAAGTTGATCTAAATTATTTATTAATTCGTTAAAGGTTTAATTTGATCACAAACTTCCTTAAGCTGGATCGCAATTAATCCGTTCAATGCAACAAAAATAACAACGGGGCATTTTATTTTCATGTGGAAACGCTTCAGGAAGTGGCATTGGATTTTGTCGCTGATTGCCTTACTGCAATTTTGTATTTGGGGGTTATCTGGTAGTTACATGGTACTGACAGATATTAATTTCATTAGAGGCAATGACTTAATTAAAACGCCTGTAAATGTTCACCCCATCTCAGCGTCCATCAATCAAAATTTTAATCAGACATACAATGCATATCCAGCGGCAAAACGTATCAAATTAGTTCTGTCAACGCCTACTCCAGAAGTCCAATTCTATATCGACGATAAGTTATATCGTATTGATATGGTAACAAAGCAACCTGCATCAACGATCGATCGTGTTTATATCAAACATCAAGTTCATCAATGGTACGCACACTCATCGGCAATTAAAGACATTACGTTGTTGCCAGCACCACCGACTGAAATTAGTTCTCGCCATAAGTCAGTTTGGAAAGTTACGTTTGATAGCTTGGCTGATGACACATTATATTTCAGTGCCGATAGCGGTCGTTTAGTAGGAAAGCGGCATAACTATTGGCGTGCTTTTGATTGGTTTTGGCGATTTCACATTATGGATTACTGGGAAGGCGAGGATATTCATAATCCTCTGTTATCGTTTTTTAGCCTAGTGACACTTTTGACAGCTTTGTTCGGTTTTTCCCTCCTCACGCCTTGGGTTAGACATCATATTAAAAAGAGGGGTCAGTAATGTGGCGTAAGTATCATCGTTACCTAACCTTAGTACTGGCTCTTCCATTATGTTCTTGGATTTTAAGTGGTGTGGCACTGAATTTAATCCCCAGTGACTGGTTAACAAACCGCACGCATTTCAAAGCGATTGAGACAGAGTCAACTCTGATAAATAAATCGATAGATCTCGCAGGGGTAGAGCAGCGATTCAATCAAAATCATAATGAGGTAATTTTAGAGTTTGAACTCATTTATCGACTTAATGAACCTGTAATTAAAATCATTACAGTCTCTAACAACTATTATTATTGGGCAAATCGGCTAGAACCTATTCACCTATCCAGAGCTCAAATTTTAGCGCTTGCCAAACAAAGTTATTCTGGCAACGCTCATTTTTCTGAACCAAAATTGCTTGATTACACTATCACACGCTTTCAACCTAACACGCAGAGTCATCTGCAATACGTCATAAATGTCGACGATGACAAGCAAACCAGCATAATTGTTGATGCCAATACGGCAACGGTGATCACACATCAGAACTCATCCAGCAGGCTGAAAGATTTATTCATGCAATTACACTTCTTAGATGTCAATATCAGCGACGGTTTGCAATTCAATCACTGGTTGATAAGAATTGCTGCGTTATTCGTCATATTATTTTGTGTTTCAGGAATTATGTTGCAGATCCCCAAAATTAAAAAATGGCTTCGTTAACGTCTGCTTTTTTTCACTGCGTCTAACCAACCAGAAAACAGCTTTTGCCTATGCTCACTGAGCATATTTGGTTCAAAGCGTTTTTCTATACCGAGGGACGCTTCAAGTTCTTCAACATCATTCCAATATTCGACGGCTAAACCAGCCAAAAAGGCCGCTCCCAAAGCCGTAGTTTCATTTGTGTGGGGGCGTTCTACCACCACATCACCAATATCGGCTTGAAACTGCATTAAGAAATTGTTGATCACAGCACCACCATCAACCTTTAAGTTCGAAACTTCCAGGTTTCCATCTTGCTCCATCGCATTTAAAAGCTCTTTGCTCTGATAGGCAATAGATTCCAATGCGGCTCTTATAATATGGTTTTTGTTCGCCCCACGTGTTAGCCCTACAATCGCACCTCTAGCATCAGGATCCCAATATGGTGCCCCCAACCCCACGAATGCTGGCACCAAGTAAACGCCATTATTGTCATCAACTTGGGAAGCGTAATATTCCGTTTCACTCGCATGACGAATCAAGCACATTTCATCTCTGAGCCATTGAATTGTTGCTCCCCCCATGAACACAGAGCCTTCTAATGCATAACACGGCTTACCGTGGTGATCGACAGCAACAGTCGTCAATAACCCGTGTTTCGATTGAATCGCTTGTTGCCCTGTATTCATCAACAGAAAACAACCTGTACCGTAAGTATTCTTTGCCGTCCCTGGGTGAACACATAATTGACCAAACAATGCTGCTTGTTGATCCCCTGCAATTCCAGCGATAGGAATCCCCCCATCACGGGTATTCCCATAAACCTCGCTTGAAGCTTTTACTTTTGGCAGCATCTTTTTGGGAATACCAAACAAGTTGAGCAACTCATCATCCCAGCTGTGGTTATGTATGTTAAACAGCATGGTTCTTGAAGCGTTTGTGGGATCCGTTACATGTACTTTTCCATTTGTCAGCTTCCAAACCAGCCATGTATCAACAGTACCAAAAAGCAATTCACCTGCTTCAGCTTGCGTTTGAGCTCCATCGACATTATCCAGCAACCACCGAACCTTACTCGCTGAAAAATAAGGGTCGAGCACAAGGCCTGTTTTCTGTCGAATAAGAGGTTCCTGACCGTTTGCTTTAAGTTGCTCGCAATACTCAGTACTTCTTCGACATTGCCAAACGATGGCATTGTATATTGGTTTACCTGTCTTTTTATTCCAAACAATCGTTGTTTCTCTTTGGTTTGTAATACCAATACCAGCAATACAATCTTCAGATATCCCTACACGAGTTAATGCCTCTGTGAGCGCCGAGCTTTGTGACGACCATATTTCCATTGGATCATGTTCAACCCAACCAGCTTTAGGATAGATTTGTTTAAATTCACGTTGAGCTTGAGCCACTATTTTTGCTTGTTGATCAAACACAATGGCACGTGAGCTTGTCGTACCTTGATCGAGAGCAACGATATATTTATTCACAAAGCTTTCCTTACAAATAACATAAAAACTAGGTTACCAAATAATTGCCCCCATAAAAAAGCCCCGCTAATGCGAGGCTTACTCATTAAGAACACTCATTTAGGCATGAGCAAGAAA
This sequence comes from Parashewanella hymeniacidonis, assembly GCF_016900895.1. GTDB lineage: Bacteria > Pseudomonadota > Gammaproteobacteria > Enterobacterales > Shewanellaceae > Parashewanella > Parashewanella hymeniacidonis. The sequence goes on along the minus strand of NZ_JAFEUN010000007.1, from coordinate 50,835 downwards.
TTCAGCTCTTGAAGCATGGTCTGATTTAAAAATGCCGCCCAAGGCCGTAGTACTAGTTTTACTGGTGGCATCCATGACGCCACGAGCTTTTACACAATAGTGCGTTGCATCCATTTTTACTGCAACATCATTGGTCTCTAAAATCGCCTGCAACGCTACTAACACTTGTTGAGTTAAGCGTTCTTGTACTTGAGGACGCTGAGCAAAAAAACGAACAATGCGATTGATCTTAGATAGACCAATGATTTTTTTGCGTGGGATATAGGCTACAGAAGCGACACCATCAATGGTCACTAAATGATGTTCACAAGTACTGGTAAGACTGATGTCTTGTACTTTAATCATCTCGTCCATGTTCATCTTATTTTCGATATTTGTAATTTTCGGAAAATTAGAATAATCCAATCCTGAAAAGATTTCATCGATATACATTTTCGCAATACGCTTTGGTGTATCAGCCAAACTGTCATCGGTTAAATCTAATGAAAGCAGATTTAAAATCTCTCTCATATGCTGCTCAATTTGCTGTTTGCGTTGCCCTTTCGATAAATGGCACTCTACCATTGGCGTCTCAAGTCCGCTTTCTATTAAAGCATCACGAACTTTAATGGCTGCATCACTAAGCACAGGCGTTTCTATTTTTACAGCTAATTCAGTCATAGAGTTCTCACAAAAGCTTTGAAATCAAATTCTCTCTTTAGTATAGAGGGAAATAGTTAATATCAGATTAACGGAATCAAATAACCAACCAAAATACTCAGAAAAGTTGGCAAGGATACATCAGAATATATACTCCGACAATCCGGTTTCGGTTTATTTATGAGATTAAAAAAACATCAAAATAAAAAGTGCACTGTACTCGATGAGAACAGTGCATTCTTTAGTAAGAAAGAGAAAACTATAGTTTTAGGCTTTCTTTGACGAAAGAAAGCATTTTTTTGTAATACTTAGCTTGATTTTCTGGGTTATAAAAACCATGCCCCTCTTTATCGAAAATCATCTTTTCATAAGGGTAATTAGCCTTATCTAGTGCTTCAGCCATAGATTCATATTGCTCAATTGGCGTTCTTTCATCTCTTTCACCATGAACCAAAAGAATGCGAGCCTTCAATTTATTAGCATTATAGGCTGGTGACATTTGTTTCATTGTATTTATGTCACCTCCTAATACTTCAGCAAGGTAGGCTTTACCAAAATTAAATGAAGGAATATCTCCTTCTTCTTTCATCATAGGTAAATCATATACGCCCGCAACACCAATCGCACACTTAAACATATCAGGTGCGATAACCGCACTTTGCAATGCTGAATAGGCGCCAAAGCTGCCACCTTCAATGCAAACTTTGTCTTTATTTATCCAGCCCTGATCAATGACGTACTTCACACCATCAATAATGTCATATTGCGTTTTTGTTCCCCAATTTAAATAGCCCGCTTCTTTAAAAGCCAAACCATAACCTGCAGAACCTCTGAAGTTAATTTGAAGTGTAGCAATACCATTAGCAGCTAAAAGTTGCGCTTGTGGATTGTACTGCCAATAGTCACGAGCAATGGGGCCACCATGTGGATTAACAACTAAAGGAAGGTTTTTGTGTTCAACCCCGTAAGGCATGGTGATATAGCCATGAATCGTCAGCCCGTCTCGGCTTTTGAATTTGACAGGCTTAACATCAGCTAAGTCGTTTGGGTCTAACCACGAACGATGTGATGCAATCTTAGCGATATTATTCTTTGTTGAGTCAAACAGGTAATAATCACCATCATTTCTATCATTGAAAGCTAAAATGATTTGTTTTGAATTGTCTAATGTTTTGCTGACCAATCGTAATTGATGACCCGGTAACGCCTCTAATAACGCTTTTAGGGCTTTAGTATTCGGGTTTGTTTTATTAACAAAAACGTATTCTGGATAGCCATCTTCGAACTCAACTGCAAACAATTCATTCGTTTCCGAATCCTGCCAATACTTCAAAGGATCAACATTGTCGTTAGAGGTGATTTTCTCGCGTTCACCTGATTTTATATTTACCTTGTAAAGCGCTTGAGTTTTGCCGTCCGCCAACCCTTCTGCATAGATGTAATCCTTACTTTCAGCATAACCTAAGACCCTAAAATCGTTCAGTGTCCCTTGAATGTGGTCAATGCTGACCCATTCGTCATTACGATGCTGATAAATCTCTATTTCATTTTGTTCACTAGTCCCAACTACGAAAGCTGGCATTTTATCTTTATCTAAAATAAAACCGGCTGCAGGTATCGGTGAACCAACCACTTTTTTTCTTCGGCCATTGTATACATTAACTTTATACAACAGAGGCTTATTTCTTGTCATAAACCCTGCAGAGCCATTACCAATTGGTGTCGCATGTACTAATACATGTTTATCGTCATCGGGTAAACCATGTTGAATCTGGCCAATCGCCCTGATTGCCGTATTTTTTTTAATTTGACTCCCCGTCTGCTGGGTATTATTTAATTGCCCGAACAAATATAGAGGCCTTTTACCATTGGCGTTGATGGTAAAAATTTCTCCATAGGAAACAGGTTCTTCTTGCCACCCTCTGTTATAAACTTTTTCGATCGCAACTCGTTTATCATTAACCCAGGTATAACTGCCGATTTCTTCATCACCAGAAAAACGAACAACATAAGTTGGCTTCATGGTTTTTGCATCTAAAAACAACAGACGTCTGATGTTATTCTCATTCATCACGACACTTAAATAAGTACCATTGGGAGAAATTTTTACATTTGAGTATTCATAAGGTTTAGTGAAGAGTTCTATTTGCTTATCGACGCTCTTAGGGAGCTCAGCAAAGGCAAAAGAACTGAATAATGCTGAAGCGCATAGTGTGGTAATGAATTTTTTCATCTCATATCCTTGTTACAAGAGTATGTATAATTGTTAAAATCAATTATACATATCTGTAACAAAGGTGCGACTAAATTAGATTCACCCTATTGTGAATCTAATAACTTTTAATGGTCTTAACTCTGTAACAACTGCTGCTGCACAAATTGCCATTGTTCGGTGAAGTGTTTAGTCGGCTTTTGTTTAAACTCGCTTCTTACAAACTGGGCAATTCGACCTTCTGCTATCGCTAATAATAAATTGGCCAACGTGGCTTCATCAAGATTAAACCCTTTGCCTTCACGTAATGTTTTTTCACGCAAAATTTGCTTAAGTAAGGTTTCAATTTTAGAGAATAAGTTATTGATACGACCACGTAGGCGTTCATTTTCACCTAATAAAGCATCACCACTTAATACTCGAGAAATGCCAGGGTTGCGCTCAGCAAACATCAATAATAATTGCAACGCTAACTGGCAACGACGCATGGTGTCTTTTTCTTCATCCATGATTAAGTTAATGCGAGTCAATATCGACTCTTCAATAAACTCGATTAATCCTTCAAACATACGAGCTTTACTCGGGAAATGTCGATAAAGCGCTGCTTCTGAAACGCCCACTTCAGCCGCTAACTTAGCCGTGGTGATTCGTTGACCAGGATTGGTTTCTAGCATATGAGCTAAACATTGTAGAATGTGCTCTTTACGGCTTTTTTTCTTAGGGGCCGTCATAAGAAATTCCTTTATTTTTTATTGTTCTTCTATGTTCGAGTTACTTGGTTCCTGAGTGACCAAAACCACCCTCGCCTCGATCTGAACGATTAAATTCATCAACCAATTTAAATTCAGCTTGAACGACGGGAACAAACACTAATTGTGCTAAACGCTCACCGATGGTCATTGAAAATGGTTCATGACTACGATTCCAACAAGACACCATCAATTGTCCTTGGTAATCAGAGTCAATTAAACCAACCAAATTACCTAGCACAATGCCTTTTTTATGCCCTAAACCTGAACGAGGTAAAATCACAGCGGCCAAACTCGGATCGGCAACATGAATGGCGATACCCGTTGGAATAAGACGAGTTTCACCCGGTTCTATGGTGACGTCAGTATCAAGCATAGCTCTCAAGTCCATACCTGCGCTGCCAACAGTAGCGTATTCAGGTAAAGGGAATTCACTGCCAATTCGTGAATCTAATATTTTTAATTCGATAGGTGTTTTCATTATTTGTTCATTCTCTCGGCAATGAGCAGTAATAATTGTTTTGCCAATGCTTTCTTATTTGTTGTTGGTAAATGTTGAGAGCCTTCAGACCAAAAAACGTGCAGCGCATTATCATCAGCATTAAACCCCTGACCAGCAACAGAAACATCGTTTGCAGCAATCATATCAAGGTTCTTACGTTCTAACTTACTTCTAGCGTACTCAACGAGATTATTAGTTTCAGCTGCAAAACCAACCGTAAAGGGTTTGTTATTGCGTTTGGCAACGGTGGCTAAGATATCAGGATTTCGAGTGAGCGCAAGCTGCATATTCTCATCGTTCTTTTTGATTTTTTCTTTAGCTATCTGCTCAATTTTGTAATCAGCAACAGCCGCACACCCAATAAATATATCTTGTGATTCAATATCATTTAGCACTCTTTGCAGCATATCTTCAGCGGAAATCACATCAATTCGCGTCACACTTGTGGGGGTCGGTAAGTTAACAGGGCCGCTAACCAATGTTACTTCTGCGCCCAGTTTTACTGCTGCTTCTGCTAAAGCAAAACCCATTTTTCCGGAACTATGATTAGAGATATATCTCACAGGATCAATGGCTTCCCGTGTTGGTCCAGCGGTGAGCATCAGTTTTTTGCCTTTTAATGGCTTTTGCTCATCACCAGCAAGAAAATCTTGGGCTCTGGCCACAATATCTAATGGTTCTAGCATTCTCCCTGGACCGATTTCACCACACGCCTGTGAACCTGAGTCAGGCCCCCACATTTGATGCCCCCTCTGCGCAAGAACGGCAATGTTTTCTTTTGTTGCTGGATACTGATACATCTGCTGGTTCATCGCAGGACAAATGGCAATTGAAGATTCGGTGGCCACACAAAGGGTGGTGATCAATTCATCTGCCATTCCAGCACGTAGTCGAGCAATAAAATTAGCAGTCGCAGGTGCAATGATCACTAAATCAGCCCAACGCGCTAACTCAATATGCCCCATGGCAGCTTCAGCTGTTGGATCGAGCAAACTCTCAGCAACAGGATATCCAGACAATGCTTGTAAGGTTAAGGGGGTAATAAACTCCTTTGCACTTTGGCTCATTACCACACGAACATCGGCACCTTGCTCTTTCAGCTTTCTTACTAAATCAGCACTTTTATAAGCTGCGATGCCACCACAAATGCCAAGTAAAATCTTCTTATTTGCCAGCGTCACTTTGTGTTTCACTCTTAATAATTAAAAATCTATTGTCTTAACCATACCATAAAGCCAGTTTGGAGGTTATTGCCTACCATCAAAATTTTGTTACAGTGAGCTTACATATTTTGTTATTTCAAGGATGAAAATGGCAATCAGCGAATGGCCTGATGGAGAAGGCCCAAGAGAAAAACTCCTTCAATACGGCGCAGAGCATTTATCTGATGCCGAAATTCTCGCCGTTTTACTCAGGAATGGCAGCAAACAACTCAATGCCGTCGACCTTGCAAGAGAGTTAATTAACACTTTTGGCAGTTTAAGAGCATTATTATCAGCATCTTCGAAACAGATCTGTCGACTTCCGGGGATTGGACCTGTAAAATATGCGCAGTTGCAAGCTGCAGCCGAACTTTCAAGACGGTTAGCCAAAGAAAACTTGCATCGAGGTCCTGTGCTTGAAAATCCCGATATTACTCGTGATTATTTGACTCAGCAGTTAGCGGATCGGAATTACGAAGTGTTTGCGGTTTTGATGTTGGATTCTCAGCATCGAGTGATTCAATTTATTGAATTATTCCGTGGCACAATAAATAGCGCATCGGTTTACCCAAGAGAGTTGGTGGAACTGGTGCTCAATAAAAACGCAGCAGCAGTGATTTTATGTCACAACCATCCCTCTGGCGTGGCTGAGCCCAGTCAGGCGGATAAAAGCATTACATCGAGAATACAAAAAGCCTTAGAAACCATAGAGGTAAATGTACTTGACCACTTGGTTGTAGGCGATAGGGACATCGTATCTTTCGCAGAAAGAGGATGGATTAATTAAAGATTTGCTTGATCTTACCCTATGAATCGTGTATAAAATGCGCCCTCTTTGTGCCTCGGGCGACGGCCATACGAGGTACATTAATGCTCGAGCGTTAAAAATTGTTTTGGAGAAGATTGACATGTCAAGAGTATGCCAAGTAACTGGCAAGCGTCCAATGGTTGGTAACAACCGTTCGCACGCAAAGAACGCGACCCGTCGTCGCTTTTTACCTAACCTACAAAGCCACCGCTTTTGGTTAGAATCAGAAAAGCGTTTTGTTAAGCTACGTGTTTCTACTAAAGGTATGCGTATCATCGATAAGAAGGGCATCGAAGTAGTTGTTACTGAAATGCGTGCCCGTGGTGAGAAGGTATAATAGAAAATGGCTAAATCTAAAGGTAATCGCGAAAAGATCAAGCTAGTATCTAGTGCTAAGACTGGTCACTTCTATACTACTGAGAAGAACAAGCGTAACATGCCAGAAAAAATGGAAATCAAGAAATTTGATCCAGTTGTTCGTAAGCATGTTATCTACAAAGAAGCTAAAATTAAGTAATTTTACTTGTTGTAGAATAAAAAGCTCCGCATGTCGGGGCTTTTTTTTGCTCTAAATTAATTTGACATATTATGTCTCAAAAACTAAGTTAGAGGAAAGCTTTCACAAAGGACTGTGAATATGGACGCCTTTCGTATCCCACTTTCAGACTTGCACACCACTGGTTTGTGGTGGTTCATTGCCATTCTTGCTTTATTATTGATTGTACTTTCTAAAGGCCGCAATGCATTAGGTTGGTTTAAATACTTATGGCTGACCCTTCTTGCCATGATCTTTGGCAGCTTGTGCTATGTTTTCATTCACAGCTTCAAAGCCGATATTGAAATCAGTGAAAGTAACCTTGAGTTTGATGTTCCACTCTACAGCAAGTCCATACCGTTAAGAGTACTAGATATTGGCAATGCTCAAATCGTCGACTTAACTCAAAGCAAAGACTTTCAGATTAAATTTAGGCAAAACGGGATTGGCTTACCGGGTTATCAACTTGGGTACTTTCAATTAGATCAACCTTATCACGGGGCGACTAAAGCTTTGCTTTCTGTTACAGCCCCCACCAAGGTCATTGTCTTGCCTACAAAGGAAAATCTACTACTGATATTCAGTGTTGATCATCCACAACAAGCATTATCTAAATTAAAGCAGATACCTCGAATGGATTGATGTTACAAAAAACTCATCATGAAGATGAGTTTTTTATTGTTAAACGTCCACGTCGTTGAATCCACATATCTGCAGTAAATACGATTAAAGCTGCCCAAATGAAACCAAACGTAATGGCTTTATCTAGGCCAAAGGGTTCTTTGAATATCATGGTCGCTAAAATAAACATCAAGCTTGGGCCGATATATTGAAAAAAACCTAACATTGAAAGCGGAATACGAATAGCAGCACCAGCAAAACACAACAAGGGAATCGATGTAACAACACCGGCCAGTAACAGCAACAAGTTAATGTCTAAATCATACGACATTAAATCGTTTTGACCTGACTGCACCAAATACACTACATATAAAATGGCAACCGGAATCAGCAGTGCCGTTTCGACTAATAAGCCCGTTTGAGCATCCACTTTTGCTTTTTTACGTAATAAACCATAAATGCTAAACGAACCGGCTAGCGCCAAAGATACAATTGGAATAGAACCAAAAGAAATGAGCTGTACCACAACACCAGTTAACGCCAATGCAACAGCAAACCATTGCAGTCGACTTAAACGTTCACTCAAAAAAACTAAGCCAAGCACCACATTAAAGAGCGGATTAATGAAGTAGCCTAGACTGGCATCAAGCATATGTTCATTATTTACTGCCCAAATAAACAATAACCAGTTAAATGCAATTAATACTGAGGTAATGCTCAACACGGCTATTTTTTTCTTGTATGTCATCAACGCTTTTAACGAGCTAAAGCCACGAGTTAAGCCCAGTAAACCAATCATAAATACGAATGACCAAATGACTCGATGCAACAAAATTTCTGGTGCAGGTACTGGCTCAAGCAATTTGAAATAAAGCGGTGCTATGCCCCATATGGTATAGGCAAAAATAGCAAGTATCACGCCCTTTTGGTGTTCGTTTTCTGGCATATTTTAAGTCTTAAAATAGTAAAGTGCGCAATTGTATTGATAAGCTGTATTTTGCACAATCATAATCACAAAAATACTGAATTAGATTATGAACAGCAGTTTTCACCATTTGCTGATGTACACCTTTAGCACTCCGCAGCGTGGTAATTAAGATTAAAAGCTACGGTGCGACGACCTACAATGCGCCACATATTGCACTTCATCTAAGCACCTAAACTTTACAGAAACTTATCATCAACACCTTACAATAGATTGCTTATCGTTGAGGCACAACATAAAATGATCGGCTTTCACTTCTGGCTACAAGGCAGTCGCTAATGCAGGCTTTTGATAACCAAACCCCACAAGATCCATTGCTTCAGTGTTTAGCTCAAGTCTTTGGTTATCGAGATTTTCGTCATGGCCAGCGCGAGGTGATTGAACATTGCTTACAGGGTAGAGATACACTATCTATCATGCCTACAGGGGGAGGCAAAAGTATTTGCTATCAACTCCCAGCCATGTTGCTGCCTGGTGTTACCATTGTTGTTTCACCACTTATCTCGTTGATGAAAGACCAAGTAGATAGCTTAATTCAACAGGGTGTTGCTGCCGCTTACCTTAATTCGTCACAATCAAGAGAGCAAAGTTCATCAATACTTCGACAATTATTTTTCGGTGAATTGAAGCTGCTTTATGTATCACCAGAACGCTTGCTCTATGGTGACTTCATTGAACGTATTAAGGAGGCCAATGTTAGCCTTTTTGCTATTGATGAAGCTCACTGCATCAGTCAATGGGGACATGATTTTAGACCTGAATATGCCCAATTAGGAAAGCTCAAGCAGCACTTTCCTAATATTCCAATGATGGCGTTGACAGCTACTGCAGACTACGCCACAAGAGAAAGTATTTGTGAGCGCCTGAACATCACACCTTTTAAGTGGTTGTCTAGCTTCGACAGGCCAAACATTCGTTATACCGTTGTTGAAAAGCTTAATGCGGCTCAGCAACTTAGAAAGTTTGTCGCTGAACAACAAGGCCAAAGCGGCATCGTTTATTGCACAAGTCGTAAACGGGTTGATGAAGTCGCCGATCGCTTAGTCATGCAAGGCATTAATGCCAAGGCTTACCATGCAGGAAAAACCCAGGAACAACGAGCAACGGTTCAAGATGAGTTTTTAAAAGATCACATTGATGTTGTAGTCGCTACTGTGGCTTTTGGTATGGGTATCAACAAATCTAACGTACGCTTCGTTGTGCATTATGATATTCCAAAAAGTGTCGAGTCTTATTATCAAGAAACAGGCCGAGCTGGGCGTGACGGGTTAGAAGCAGAAGCACTGCTGTTATATGATCCTGCGGATATTGGCCGAGTTAGACATTTAATCGAACAATCACAGCCAAACGAACAACAACGAGTTGAGCTACATAAGCTTAATTCGATGGCAGCCTTTGCCGAAGCACAGACTTGCCGCCGCCAAGTATTACTCCACTACTTTGATGAGCCAGCTAACGAACCTTGTGGTAACTGCGACATTTGTCTTGACCCACCTAAGCAATATGATGGTCTAGAAGATGCACAAAAGGTCTTATCTTGCATATATCGCATCAAACAGAGTTATGGACTCAATTATTTAATCGACGTACTGAGAGGCTCTCAGAATCATTTGGTCGTAGAACGTGGACATAATAAGTTATCAACGTGGGGCATTGGTAAAGATAAGTCCCATGAGCATTGGCTGAGTGTTTGTCGTCAGTTAATACATCTAGGACTTGCCACACAAGATGTCACTCGTGGTTCGTCTGTACGCCTAAACCCACAAGCTCGAAATGTGTTAATGGGTGAGCAACCATTGCAACTAGCCGTGCCAAGAATGCAGTTGTCGGTAGCGACTCGAAAATCAAAAGGTAACTCTAGGGCCCCACAACACTATGACCGCCAGTTATTTGCAAAGTTAAAATCATTAAGACGTAAGCTAGCGGATGAACTAGAAATACCACCTTACTTAGTATTCAGTGACGCAACGTTAGCTGAAATGGCAGCACAGACTCCCACAGATAAGTATGAATTCTTAGCCATTAATGGTGTTGGTGAACGTAAATTAGAGCGTTTTGGTAATGAATTTATTGAAACAATTAATCAGTACTTAATTGAAAACTGATGCATCATGTATTCGCCGCTTGAACGTCATCAAATTTTGACGTTCTGATCTCACGGTTTTTCAGCTGAGTTAAACGATCGAAGTTGGCCCTTTTAATCAATTGGTCGATTTGATCAAACTGCTGCATCGATGCCATGCCAAAGATATGATCTCGATGTGTCACTTGCTTAATGTGGCGATATAAATTTGCAACGACCTTTTGCGCACCGGCGTTAGTGGTATTAGGTAATATGACTAATAATTCAGAGGGTGGATATTGAATTACGATATCGGACTCTCTGACAACATCATCAATACCTTGTTGAAGTGTTTCAAACTGAGTTAAATCCAACTTCTCAATATGAACCAAAAGCAAAGATAACGGAGACGATTGTTTTTTTGCTGAAATCAAGAGTTGATTAAGCTCTTGTTTAATCGGCAACTCCTGCTGTGCTAGCGCTCGCTCACGTTTAGCCTGACGTTTCGTTTGGATAATCACAAACAAGATACAAATACCGAGCATTCCAAATACAAAAAAGACTAATTTCAGGGCCCGGTAAGATTCAGGCTGAGGCTGTTCCTTCGTGGAAATAAGTTGTTTTTGCTGACTATTAATTGAAGCTTGTCTATCTAAACGAGCTTTGTACTGGATAAAACGAGCACTGTTGAGTTCTTTATTTGCTTGGTTTCCGGCTTCATAAGCAAGTTTCAGGTTTTCGTAAGCACTATCTTTATCATGAACTCTCAAATAGTGCATTTCAAGAAGGTGATATAAAGTTTGCAAATCTGAATATTGTTTCAAGGTTTTTGCTTGCTCTATAGCAGTCTTTGCTAACTCGATAGCTTTATGACTTTCTCCTTGTGCAAACTTAATTTGCGCCAATAGTCGATTGGATCTCATTAAATGAACTACTTTGTAACGCTTAGAAAATACTTTCATTGATTCAATTAATAGAGATTCAGCCTGCTGATAATTCCCAAAATCAAATTCAAGAGAAGCTATTATAGCTTGGCTAATATAGCGCAATTCTTCGGACTCTATTTCGTTTAAGCTTGGCTTTGCTTCTTCAATATACCTCGAGCTTTGCTCAATATCATTAGCATTAAAGTTAAACCTTGCTGCACTCAGAAGTGCAAAAAAACGAACAGCTCCGATTGCATCCTTTGAAGCCAATGCAGACTTAATATGTTTTAAGCTCAATTCAAGCTCATTAGACGAAAAAAACATGTTAGCCATTGTTGTATATATAAAGGTTTCAGGAGCCAAAACCAATTAAAGTCTTGATTAAATTGTTGAGGAAGTATGTCTATAGCTAACCTCAGGTCTTCAATCGCTGAACTAAAATCTTCAAATTCTGTATCAAACTGAGCTCTTGTTCTGAGTGCATTAACTAATGCTTGGAGTTGACTCGATTTTTTTGCCTGAGAAATCGCATCGTCAAGCAATGTAAACGTATGAGTAAACTGCCCAACTGACGAATAACCATCCGCCATACAAATATAAAAATAAGGTAATGCTTCTTCTAACTGATTTGATTTCGCTTGGGCAATCGAGAGTTGGGCTAGATTAATCGCAGCTTGACCATCACCGTTTTGATTAAGTAGTTCGCAGCGAATGAGTTGTAGGCGTAACTTTTCACGAAAGGTGTATTTAGACGTATCCAGTAATTCAACTTTTTTTGCTGCTTCAGCAGGATATTGATAAACCAAAGGAACGAGCTCATCCATATCCGTCATGGGCGAAGCAAAAACGTGAGGAATAAACAGCGAGAGTGCTAACAATAACCACCTAAAGTCCATTTTTCTTTTTACTCCATTTTTATTCAATTTGTTAGCAACTAAATCCATCTTTCCGAGTGTAAAAAAACACTGAACATAACACTCAATCGGTCAACATTGTAACAATCACGCCAGCCTAAGTGAATACTGAGTTTCTGCTTAACATCAAATAAAACCAACAATCAGAACATCATACGAATTAGTCAAGTGTTTAGAATAATAAACTTGAACAAAGTCACATTAACTATTGCAATGCGCATTTTGGTAAGTAAACTCCGCACTGCTAATTGAATGTTTACTCTATCTTGTCGTTGTAATTTCAGCTTTTGTTGAAATGTATTACACAGCAAGTAGTAGCAAAATAGAGAATAAAAAATGAAAAAACGTATTTTAAGTGTTGCTATTGCAGCTCTTTGTGCTTCAACAGCTCAAGTTCAAGCAGCGGGTTTCCAACTTGCTGAATATTCTGCCACAGGAATGGGGCGCGCCTTCGCAGGTGAAGCCGCGATTGCTGACAACGCTTCAGCACAAGGTCGTAACCCAGCTCTTTTAACCGAGCTTAAAGGCCGACAAATTTCTACCGGCGCTATTTATGTCATGCCTAATGTCGACGTTCCTGGTAGCGTGACAATTGACTCTGCACTTCTTCCAGTTCCAATTACGCTTCCAGCTGGTGCGACTGACGTTGCAGATAACGCTGCTGTACCTAACTTTTACTATTCAAACCAACTGAATGACCAATTAACTTGGGGCATCGCACTTAACTCTAATTACGGTTTAGCTACGGAAGTTAGTGAGACTCATGCTTCAGCTTTATTTGGTCAACACACTTCAATTAAAACCGTTGAGTTCACCCCTAATATTGCATACAAGCTGAATGAGCAACTTTCTATTGGCGGTGGTGTACGTATCGTTTATGGCGAAGGCGAGCTTAACGCCTCTATGCCTGCTTGGATTGAACCTATTAAAGCGGGATTGCCTCCAGAAGTTGCAGCTCGTCTCCCTTCAGCTGGCACAAGCCTAAAATCACTAAAAGGTGATGATGTAGCGTTTGGTTGGCAACTTGGCACCACCTACCAACTGAATGACAATAACCGCATCGGCTTAGCTTATCATTCTGGTGTTAAATTCGATTTAGATGGCACAGCTTCTGGCGCTCTTTATCGTAATGCTCAAGGTGAACTGACTAAATTTGATGGCCAGTTACCACTAGAGATTCCTGCTTTTGCAGAGTTTTCTACGTTTCACCAATTAACCGATAAGCTCGCTCTTCACACCAGCATTAATTGGACGCAATGGAGTGTATTTAAAGAACTCGTTGCTCACTTCCCAAATGAAAAACCAGCAAGTGTTGTTGGTGATACCGATCTAGTTAAAGTTGAAAACTTTAAAAATAACCTGCGTTATGCCATCGGTGGTACTTACCAAATTAACAACCAATGGGTTGCTCGTGCTGGTGTTGCACTGGATAAAACCGCTGTAAGGAATGAATACCGTACAACCACAATTCCTGATTCTGATCGGTTATGGTACTCAGTGGGTGCAGGATATCAAGCAAGCAAAGATCTAACATTAGACTTCAGTGCCACTTACATTAAAGCCCATGGTGATGCACCAATTAATGAAGAGCAAGACATTGCAGGCTTAGCAACGGTTCACTTTAACGGTAATGCAGAAGGCGATGTATTACTTTTAGGTGTACAGGCAAGCTACAAGTTCTAAAGTCGAACTCAATAACATCCGCTCTAAAGATATTTAGAGCGGTTTTTTCATTAATCAGATCCCGTATTGTTCACGATAAGCTGACACTGCTGCAAGCTCAGTTTCCATCTCTGGTTTCTGTTCAAGATAAATCAGTAAATCACCCAAGGTCACAATAGAGATAACACCACAGTCAAAATCACGCTCAACTTCTTGTATTGCTGATAATTCCGCCTTGCCTTTTTCTTGTCTGTCTAACGCAATCAATACACCAGCTAATTCCGCATTATTGGCTTGAATAATTTCCATCGACTCACGAATGGCCGTGCCCGCTGTAATAACGTCATCCACCAGCATCACTTTTCCTTGAAGCTCACTTCCTACCAGCGAACCACCTTCACCGTGATCTTTTTTCTCTTTGCGGTTGAAGCAATACGGCGCATCAATATCATGATGTTCAGCTAACGCTATGGTTGTAGTCGTTGCGATAGGAATGCCTTTATAAGCTGGACCAAAAACTAAATCATAGTCGATACCTGAATCAACAAGCGCTGCGGCATAAAAACGCCCAAGCTTTGCCAAATCGCGCCCGGTGTTAAATAAGCCTGCATTGAAAAAATATGGACTTGTGCGACCTGACTTCAAGGTAAACTCACCAAAACGTAATACATTACGTTCAAGCGCAAATTCGATAAATTCTTTTTGATAGGCTTTCATTAATTCATCCTATTTTATTGTGTAAGGTAGTGGGTTTAGCATAGAAAAAACGCCCTCTATGGGGCGTTTTTTTCAAATCAATTCAATGCAGCTTTCTGCGCATCAACAATTTCTCTTATACTGTTTTTCGCAAGGCTTAACATTTCAAGTAGCTCTTCATGACTGAACGGTTCGCCTTCAGCGGTACCTTGTACTTCAATCATTTTACCTGTTTCTGTCATTACTACATTCATATCGGTTTCAGCTTCGCTGTCTTCCAGATATTCAAGATCACTGATTGGCTCGCCTTTATAAATACCAACACTCACTGCGGCAATTAAAAACTTAAGTGGGTTAGTTTTAATCACACCTTTACTGCGAGCGTGATTTAACGCATCAACTAATGCTACACATGCACCAGTGATCGAAGCCGTGCGAGTACCACCATCCGCTTGAATCACGTCACAATCAATCACAATGGTGTTTTCGCCCAGTGCTTTCATATCAACACACGCACGTAAGCTGCGACCGATTAAGCGTTGAATTTCTTGTGTACGTCCTGACTGTTTACCACGAGCCGCTTCACGATCCATTCTTGAATGCGTCGAACGTGGAAGCATACCGTATTCAGCCGTTACCCAGCCTTGACCTTGACCTTTAAGGAAACGAGGTACGCCTTCAGTGAAACTTGCGGTACATAATACTTTCGTTTCACCAAACTCAACTAATACAGAACCTTCTGCATGAGCGGTAAAGTTACGTGTAATAGTAATTGGTCGAGCTTGCGCTGGAGTACGATTGCTTGGACGCATGGTATTTTCCTTTTGAAAAGGCTTACAAAAATTTGTGCGCTATTATAGCCAAATCAATATGAAATGGCACACTCAGTAGGAATTAAAAACAATTAACGCAACATGAGCTAATGATGGTAAAGAGATCCTACTGCCCAAGTCATTGAGCGAAGCAAAATACGATTTCAATCAAAATACTAAATATTGACTTAGTAATATACGATATAACGTTAAAACTAAGTCAATATGAAAGGTTACCGTCTAAAATTAACTGACTTTGGTGCCATCCTCGTAAGCTAACACCCACTCACTTTCACCTTCCTCATTTACCACTTTTTGCGCATGGGCTTTGTAGGCCAACTCCAACAAATGTGGTGAAGTTGGTTTGGCAACGCCGCGGACAATGTCATTCATAATCGCACTGACATAAGCGTCCTTACCATGAAAGGTCACTTCGTACGCTTTCATGTATTTATCCAAATAGCTTTGACTGATGTCTTTGAGTTTCTCAATGTGTTGCTCACCTTTTGCTAATTCAGAAGCTGAAGCAACACCGTCTTCTTTTAACAGCCTTAAAAAACGATAAGGATGCGCAGCTACGCCCGAATTAATCACCAGTGCCGCTAAAATTGGAGCTGGAATTACCGCTTTTCTGAACCATTCAGAGAACCGTTTATGATCATAGATCATTGATACTGATGATTCTCTTATCGCCCAATCATCAGCCGCTTCTTTCAACGCTTTATTCACAAAATAATTTTGAGCGAGTTTTTCAATGAAATTCCATATCGCAAAGAAAACACTGTTTAAAATCCCGACAATGGTTCCTGTCATCCCTACAGCATCAGCTGCCGCTTTTAATCCAACCACAGTCCCTTGAATGAGCGCATCACGAGCACCACTCGTTGCGGCCGCAACCGAATGTCGAGCAAGTGCATTGGCGATAACAGACGGATGCCCATTCAATAAATCAACATCGTAGCCACTCCATAGCTGCGAAATTAAATTAAATGTTTCGACAATGGCTCTTCGACCTGCCTCGTAAATCATGCAAGCCGATTTTACATAATGCCAACCAGGAATTTGCCCTATCAATTGGCTGATTGACTGGGTAACAACCTGAGTTAAAACTGTAGGTGACAACGCCCGAAGTTTGTTTGCAATTGCAGAGCTAAAACGACTAAAATAAGAAACCAACTTTTCAATTAATTGCACACAAAAATCTGAAATCATCCGATCTATTTTATGCGCATAATCCATAGCATCAACACAGCCAGCCGTTAACATTTGCCCTGCTGAAGTGGTACTAGCGATCTTTCCTGAAACTGCAGACAGATCTTCCAGCACAGCGGTTTTTCCAAACATGCCTAGTAATGCTGAATTTAACACTGACGAAGGTTTTGGTGAGTCAGCCATCTCTAACTTTGAAAGAAAGTAAAGTACACCTTGTCTTGCATCGGCCATTTCAGCGAGCTGAACTCGGCGAGCATCAGGCGTAATATCGCCAAATAGAGTATTCTGAGCTTTATCTAACATATTTCCAGGCATAGCGATTCTCACCTCTAAATCAATATCTAATCAACATGTTCGCAATACGTACTAATAATTAAGACCAATAAAGCGACAATTTCAGTTCAATTTTGAACAGAAAAAAACAAATTAATCTTTGCTATACTGGCGTCAATTTGATGAATACAAAAGGTTTCAACATGATCCAAAGTATGACGGCTTATGCTCGCATCGAGCACAAAGCAGACTGGGGCAATGCCTCGTGGGAAATCCGTTCTGTTAATCAGCGCTACTTAGAGACTTATCTGCGCCTTCCTGAGCATTTTCGTAGCTTAGAGCCCGTACTGAGAGATCGCCTTCGCAAACGTCTAAACCGCGGCAAAGTTGAAGTGAATTTGCGTTATGAGCTTTCTGATTCAAGCGCTAACGAAATATCATTAAACCAAGAATTAGCTTCACAGCTTATTGATACCGCTAATCAGCTCAAACAGCAAGCCGGTCAAGGCGAATTAGATTTAGTTGAATTAATGAAGTGGCCAGGTTTACTTACCACCAATGAGCAAGACATGAATGCCATCGCCAAAGAACTACTAACCGTTTTTGATGGCGCTATTGATCAATTTATTGAATCACGCTCACGCGAAGGTGAAGCCATAAAAGCGATGTTAGAAACTCGTCTGGTTTCAATCGAAGAGCAAGTGAAAATCGTGCGTGAACACATGCCGCAAGTCATGCAATGGCAACGCGACAAATTGCAGTCTCGTTTAGACGAAATTCAAGGGGAGCTCGATCCTGCGCGTATTGAGCAAGAAATGGTATTGCTGGCTCAAAAACAAGACGTCGCCGAAGAAATGGACCGACTTGATGCCCACATCGCTGAAACCCGTCGCATCCTCAAAAAAGGTGGCGCACAAGGCCGTCGTTTAGACTTTATGATGCAAGAATTTAACCGTGAATCAAACACGCTTGCTTCAAAATCCATCAGCTCAGAAGTCACTTCTGCAGCGGTTGAAATGAAGGTGCTTATAGAACAAATGCGCGAGCAGATCCAAAACGTCGAATAATTTTCCCACGCATTTCCAACAAACACAAAACATATAAAAGTCGCGATGTTAGCGGCTTTTATCTTTTCTAGTTCTTTCTATTTCTTTCCCATAATTTCAAAATAGTGGTGACAGAAATGGTGACAGAATTAATTTGAAACCTAAAAAAATGCCAGATAAAGTAAATCTGTCACCAATCTTAGAGGGTTTCATGATGCCGCTCAAATTTAACGACAAACAAATCAAAGCCTTACTTAAAAAAGGCAATACTGGACGATTTGCTATTGGTAACGGATTATATTTTAGGATCAGCAATGAGGGTTCTGGATTTTGGGTTTTACGCTATACCATCAACAAAAAACGCCGTGAGATGATCATAGGGAAATACGGTAACCAAGAGGGTGAGTTATCACTGGCTAAGGCAGCAGTTGAAGCCATCAAAATTAAGGCTAAAATAGCTGAAGGTATCGACCCAATCGCAGAAAAAAACCGCCCATCACAAGTAAAAATTGCTACCGTTAATGACCTCGCAGAAGACTGGCTCAGAAATGATATCGAAAAACGAGTAAAACACCCTCAAATTCCCAGAAGGATTTACACGAAAGATCTGGCTCCAACCATTGGCGAACTTGGTTTAAAACGGGTCACTCCCCTAGATATTAGAATGACTATAGAAGCCATAACCCAGAGCAATAGGCCAACCATTGCTAACGATGCACTAATGTACTGCAAGCAAATATTTCGCCATGGTATTCGACTCAATTTATTACAGCACAATCCAGCAGAAGCTTTTAGCGTCCGTCATGCAGGCGGCGTAGAACAAAGCCGAAGCCGGACTCTCACAATCGCAGAAATACAAGTTGCTCTCAGAATATTTAGAGAAAACAATACTCAGTTTACCAGAGAGAACTATCTAGCGGTTTCACTACTCATCATTCTCGGAGTAAGAAAAGGCGAACTTATCGCAGCGGAATGGAAAGAATTCGATTTTGAAAAAAAGATATGGCACATCCCTCAAGAACGTTGCAAAAACGGATCAGCTATTAGTGTTCCCTTACCTGAACTATGCATTGAGTGGCTTAAAGAACTTCAATTTCGCTGTTGTGGTTCTAACTTTGTATTCCCTTCTCGCCGTGAAAGCAAAAAACGAGGCTACATTAGTGATGATACGCTGAATCATGCACTTGCAAATCTTTTTGGACAAAAGATTCGTCCAGGAAGACCTAGACAGAATAAACTAGGTGAAGCTGGCATTGAGCACTTCACCGTTCATGATCTTCGCCGCACCTGCCGTTCACTGCTGTCACAAGTTGGCACTTCAGGCGAGGTTGCAGAGCGGTGCCTAAATCACAAACTCAAAGGTGTTGCTGCGATTTATGATCGTTACGATTATTTGGAAGAAAGGCGAGAAGCACATCAGAAGGTGGTAGATAATATAGAAAAATATTTATAACCCACGACTCTTTCATTTATGAGAACAACGTATTAGTGTAAGATTCATCTGCAATATACAAACAAATTACTTAGTTGGGAGCTTACAGATTATTTTATTCTTATTTTCATCCGTAGCATATATTAAACATGGAAGAGCTGTATTTCGTCTTAGAAATCAACTAAAAACATAGTTCAACAAGCTAATGCATCACAGAATTTTCACCCAAATTCGACTAATGCCAACTTTACTTTACCGATAATTTCACAATCTCCATCTAATGGGATCAAAGGATAAAGTAGGTTGTATGAACGTAAGAATGCTTTGTTACCATCAATAACATACTGCTTAAATGTGGCTTCGCTACTTTTAGGTAAGCAGGCAACAACGAGGTCTTCACTTTGCCATTCTGTTGTAGTATCTACAAAAATAATGGAGCCATCAGGTACGGTTTTACTACCTGTACCTTCCATGCTGTCGCCTTTAACTCGCAATGCGAATCCTTCTCTTAAGGTGTTGGTAGGAATTAACCGCCACTCTTCAACACCTGACTGTTTAAGGTTGTCTTTTATCTGATTCCACTCTTTTGCTTGATGCCAGTTGATCAACGGCACCTTTGTCATTTGACTTACTCCCTTAACCTCACCTTGGTAGATCTCACCCACACCAGATGATAACCACTCAGGATTTACACCCAGTTCTTGGCAAACAGTCACAAGACATCGAGAGTTCTGGGTTTGGCCAGTACACATTCGACTAATAGTTTGTTGCTTTACTCCAGTGCGTCTTGCCAATTCAGATTGACTCCAACCTGATTGTTTTAAAACGTACTCTAGTCTTTCAGGCATAGTATTCATCAGATGAGAGTACAAAAATAAATGCGTAACGACAATGTTTGCTATTGACACATCGGTATAAAAGAGTAGTTTCTACACATATCTCGCATTTTCTGTGTAAATCACACGGTTTCAAAATTATCTTGAGGAGCAAGTTAATGCGCGAATTTGGAAAAATATCCTGTCGATTTTGGTCAAGACCAGAAATACAAGATTGGAGTTTACACGCTAGACTCATGGCATTGTATTTATTAAGCTCTGAGCATTGTAATTTAATCGGCTGCTTTCGGTTACCTTTAGGTTATATCAAGTCGGATTTAAATTTCACCGACAAATGCGTTTCACAAGCACTTGAGCAACTTACTCAATCTAATTTTATTGTTTGGTGTCATAAAACCCGCTGGTTATTGATCTCTAACTATTTAAAATTTAACCCTATTGAGAATCCCAACCAAGGTAAAGCAGCGTTTTACTTACTCAAAGATATACCTGAAGGCTTTATTGCCAGAAGTGCTATCGCTGAAAGGCTTTATCATTACAAGGATAAATTACCAGCTGAATTCCTCTCTTATTACTCCAACCAATTCCGTTCAATTCCAATAAACAGTAACCAAACAGTGTCTAGTGACAAGCAACCTATACAAGCAACGCCAACATCTGATTTCGATAGCTTCTGGCAACTGCAAATTCGCAAAGAGAAAAAAGCTAAGGCACAGCAAGAATGGAACAAACTTACGTTACATATTGATACCAAGCTTGCTCAAACGGTGATTGATAAGTGGATTGAGCAAAAGCAGTCTCGGACTCAATATCGTGATCCTCTCAAAACACCACTGCCACACAACTGGTTAGCTAATCGACAGTGGGAGGATGAATATATCCGAACCACCATAACTAACCGCCACGTACAAGCCCAACCGAATAAACAGGAACAACTGGAATCTGAAAATAATAAGGAAGCTGATAACTGGGCGCATTCGATCTCGGAGAAAATTATCAATGACCGCTAATGATAAAACTGAGTTTGCCAAAGTATGGGCTACCGTAGCCAATCTTTATGGTAAGAACCTCAGCGCACAGCTGCTCACTTTAACTTTTGAAGTGTTAAAACCCTACAGCCTTAAACAAATTAAGTCAGGGCTGTCTACCCATATTCGTTCAACCCACAGCGGGGCTTTTTTCCCAAAACCTGCCGACATCATTCAGTACATAAGCGGTAATGCTGAACAAAAAGCAGAGCATGCATGGAGCGATGTTGTCACAGCGATTCGAAGAACCGGTGCATGGGGAAGACCACAGTTTAAAGACCCATTAATAGGCAAGATACTCAGTAGATTTGGTGACTGGAAGCAGCTTTGCCATACTCATCAAACACAGCTTGAAAGCAAGAAAAGAAGCTTCATTCAGCACTACACTTTTCTGTCTGAAAACTTACCTGAATCTATTGAAAGTAAAGTTGTAGACGGCTTAATCAATAGCCAACTTAATGGTCAATCGGTTCAAACCAAGCACATACCGTTAAGTAACGGCAACGACCACCTAGTACAAATCAAACAATCGACTTCCGAAACCAAGCACTAACTTCGGTATGAATCTTTAATTGGGAGGCGTTATGGATACCATAAATTTATCGCAGATTAATTTACTGTATTTAATGAGCATAAAAGAAATGGTGACTCAGGATATTCAACTAGCTCAAATCAGAACGGGGTTATCTACAGAATTATTAAATGCGGTTCTAGATTGCAGTATCTACCAGCTTCAAGAATTAGCCGACTCGGGGCAACTAGTTATTTCTTTGCGAGGCAGTGAACAACAACTTATCCGATTTTTAGAACACAGAAGCGGCCGTATCCCTCATATTGGTTATTTGTTATCTTTACTTCACAGCAATGAACAAAGCGCATGAGTACTTTAGATAAAAGCCGCAAAACCGTTAGAGCAGCTGAATTGCTCGAACTTGGTTTACGCACCAGCATTGTTGCCCAAGAAACTGGACTGACTGCTGAGGCTGTCAGGCAGATACATAGAGAAGTGAATAAAGCCTCACCAAAGTCAGGTCAACTACCAGACTTTGAAAGCTTATTAAAAACTAAATGCGCTCAGATTGAAGCCGTACTTTTATTTGCTATCTATTCAAAGCTGATTCAAAACAACCACAACAAAATAGATCTACAGCAATTACAAAAAGCCTACTGTTTTTATCAAGAGTTAAGGAGCGAGTTAAAGCTGACAAACACAAGCTGGAAGAATTTTACAATCAATGAAGCGTGGGTTTTGATCAGAGCTTTTGTAACCCAGCAAGTTTCGCAATCTTGGTGCCAATGCGGAGGTTGCTCATTACAATTAAGGGATAGACAGAAAATTAAATGCCCTTTCTGTGGCCAGAAGCAAACAGACGCTTAAACTCGTGATCATCTTTTAATGACTAGTGCAGGATTCGCAAACTGATGGCAAACCCCGTAGGTTTTGCTGGCATTTTACGGGAATGCAATACTGCCCGTGTTTTACTCTAACTTATAACAATCAAAACTATTCAACCTCACTTCTATCTGTAGTAATTTGATAGTTAAATTCTAACTTAGGGAGTGGTTATGGCTAGAATTGAAATACTGCTCAGTGATGAAGAAAAGTCCAATCTCAGGCATTACTGTGATACTAAAGGGATCACGGCTTCAAGCATGGTTCGAACCTTAATAAACCAATCCTCACCCGATACAGCTATCACTTCTGATTTTCGAGAAGTTAAAACTAATAAAATCACAGTCAGACTTTCTGCAAATAACCTGCATGCAATAGCCGCCAGAGCCAAAATAGAAGGCTATGTTTCCCAAACCAACTGGGCAACGGCCTGCATACTTTCTCAGCTTTATAAACAACCCGTATTAAACGACACAGAAACCAATGTGCTACGTCAATCCAACCGTCAGTTAGCGGCAATTGGCCGTAACCTAAATCAAATAGCCAGAGTGTTGAATATCGAGTTTCGAGAAAGCGACAAAATCACTAAAGACATGATTGAAATGTTGGAAAATAAAATCGATCAGCACAAACAAAAGGTCAACGACTTACTCAATAAAAACTGTCAGCGTTGGAGTATTACTGATGCCCCATTTACAGCATGATCAAATCTCAGGGCTGTTATCAGGTGATGTTAGATACAAAGCCAACCACATTAAATCACTTTCTCGCTACCGTAAAAAGCCACCCGAAGTCATGGTCAAGATAAGCGGCCATTGCTACTCAAGCACACACACTCAAAGCCACTTTGACTACATCAGCCGTAACGGTAAATTAGAAGTCGAAGATGAACTTGGTGAAGTCTACCAAGACAAAACTTCTATCCAGCAACTCGCACAAGATTGGGAAGAACCAGTAACCTCCACCAAGCGCCGAACTCGCCACAGCACCCACCTTGTTCTTTCTATGCCCGATGGCATCGAACCCAAAGCTGTAAAACAAGCCGTTCGTGCTTTTGCTAAAAAGACCTTTGCAGACAATTATCAATATGTGTTTGCTTTGCATACTGACACTGATAGCCCGCATGTTCATTTAACCATTAAAAACTTAGGGTTTGATGGTAAAAGATTGCATGTAAAGAAAGGATTGCCGCAAGTTTGGCGAGAACAGTTTGCTTGTGAGTTGGAAAGATTGGGTGTAGCTGCTGAGGCTACACCACTAAATGGTCAATCTTTAGTTTCGTCAACAATTCTAAGAAAAGCATCAGCACCAGACAAATTAAGAGGCGCTGAAAACACTATTTAACTTAAAATTTGTAACCAATGGAGACCATAACAGCAGGTTCAGATTTTGTCTTTCCTACTTTACCGAAAGAGCCGCTTTCATCTTCTCTTCTCATTCCACCACTGACACCGAACTGCCACCCTCCATCTTTAAAGCCTTTCGGGTAAAACTCATAAGCCAAAACCGCAAATCCATCCTCGCTAGTGAGCACCTCACTTCCAACATTCACTCCGAGTGAGTGCTTATCATCACTGAAAACGTATTGGTATCCCAAAGCTCCACCAACTAATCCCAGAGAACCAAAAAATACGTGATTTTGGTTTTGATAATTATATCGGACACCTAGCACGCCACCATATTGATACCCTGCACCTAATGAAAAACTTGTATCAGTAGAAGTTTCACTCGCATTCGTAAGTGGGAAATATAATAGAGTACACACTAGTGCTATAACTTTTTTCATCTTAGCTCTCGATTTTTAAAATGATTATTCTTTTTATAGCCCTCTTTTAAAAGAGGGCGTGTAGTTTTTTGAACTAATTTTAGAATTGATAGGTATCAAGCCATTGCCTGATTTTCAATCTTTTCGGATAAGGGAAATCCATATGTGCTTCATTTGAAGATGGATAACTTGCAACTTCTGTGAAATTACTTTCGCTTCCCGCAAGTGCTGAAGTTGTAGATACAAATGAATGCCTCTGACCAACAGTTACATAAGGTGTTATCGGGTGAGGTTGTTGTTTAATCAAGTTTGAAAGTTCTTGATAAAAATCACTGTAACCACCCGCTACATTATCAACACTAGGAACAGTATTCACTTTAAAATATTTGCTCCCACCATTGTACCACTTTCTATGTAATTTGAAGTGGGTGGTTAATTTAGAGTGAGGATAACCCTGTGTTTTACTTTTTGCACCGTTAGTCAATGCTAGTGTCGGAATTGTATCAACATGTCCAACACTCCTTAGCTGAGATAGCAAAGTAGAACGTTCACTTTTATTAATCGTAAAAATAAGCTCTTTGAAGGTCTTCGTATTTAACTTACTTTTAACCCCTTTTAACTTTCTGCGAGCATCTCTACAGTCTGAACTTAATCCGCAAATGCGGCTATCTACTTTATCTAACAATCTATTGGTATTATCAAGTATAGATTTAGGGAAGTTCGCTCCAAGGTGAGGTGCGTCAAAAGAAATAAAAGTAGCAACATCATTAAGTTGCCCCTTATTTTCAAGATCTGCAAGAGCATATCGAGCAACAACTCCTCCCATAGATAAACCGATAAATGAAGTTGAAGAGATACCGCTTTGCTCATTTATTTTTTCTAATAAGCGCTGGACACCCTTAGCATTAAAAACTACGCCATTGTCTTGGTTTCGATAACGATACAAAATAACATCATAACCAGCACTTCTAAGGCTATTTGCCAAATCACCTGCATTAATTGCATTATAAAATTGACTAGAAGAATAAGTACTTCCTTTAATATCAATAATATAAGGCTGAACAACTACAACAGGTTTATCTAGAACATTATCATAACTTTTAAAAATATCAGCAGTTCCATAGGTGTAAGCAGGATACTCAGTCCATTGTCGGCAAGTTCTTCTGTTTATAGCTTGCGTTCCAACCGATTGCGAATTCGAAATACTGCCACTGGTATCAGATGCTGCTTTTGATGAAAATGTCTGCTTTATCGGCTCAACAGCTCTAGGTAATTCTCCATCCCACCACTCACAGTGACGCCTCGTTTCTTTAGAGTAAATTGACCAGGTATTTCCATAAGATGATGAACTAGCAGCCTTACTATCTCTTAATAAAGAAAATTTATTCGATTTGGTATGTAAATCGCTTTCAGGTTCTGGAAACATACTAATGCTGTGATTTGAATTGATTTCTAAACCATATTCATCGACTAAAGGCTCAGCATATGTACAAGTAGAAGAGAGTAACCCCAATAACAGTAAACTTTTATGAAACTTCATTCTTAATCCTTTTTATATTTTATAAGTGCATCATGCACTTGGCGTGGGATTATCATGAGTATGTATCAAAATGTAAATAAATTAACATAAATTAAACATCAAACCGTTTAGATTTTGTACAATTCAAAACATTTTAATAACTAGACCATCAT
Organism: Parashewanella hymeniacidonis; assembly: GCF_016900895.1. GTDB lineage: Bacteria > Pseudomonadota > Gammaproteobacteria > Enterobacterales > Shewanellaceae > Parashewanella > Parashewanella hymeniacidonis. The sequence goes on along the minus strand of NZ_JAFEUN010000007.1, from coordinate 24,833 downwards.
CGCTTTTAAATCTTTTTTTGCCCGATGAGAGTGAATCAGATATATAACTCATAGAAATATAGGAATAATCGTCTCTTTCAAAATGTTGTAATTGAGAATCCATAACCCTCCATACACCATCGACCTCAACTTCAACCCAATTGTGGTAATCTGCTGCTTGAGTAACTTGATTTCCTTCGTAAACATATCCAGCGACCAGTCTTGTAGGTATATTATGTCCTCGAAGTAATGATGCTAGAAGGTACATATATTCCGTACAATCCCCTTTTGATTTCTCCAAAGCATACAAAGCACCAAAAGTTCTGGGCATATAACAGGCATAGTTTAAATGCTTCGATACCCAGCGGTAAGCATTCAGCTTTATTTGATAATCATCTTCTGCATTGGTTTCTTTAAGAGGTCTAATAAATTCTTTTCTTAAGAATGGCATATATTTACTAGGCGAAATTAAACTTTTATCTTCAATATCTAAGTCTACTTTTTTATATGGAATAGGCTCTAATTGAGCCTTTATCGTCACTAACTTTGTTTCAAAAGGAACCAAAGTATCGAATTTAATTTTATAAAAACTATTACCAAGCTCATCTCTAACGATATCGCCATTGATATTTGATTGTGTACCAACAACTTTATGCCTCGCAGATGCAGTCATTGGAACAGAAAATGTAGCAACTTTATTTTTTAAAAGTTTCCCAGAAACATTTTTAACCTCAAACCTGAAAGTGATATCTCGGATGGATAGCTTGCTTTGATTGGCATTTGAATTTTCGAAACGTTCAAGTAATACAGACTCTTTACAAGCAATTAAAATTAAGAGTAAAAAAATACTACAAAGTTTGACTACACTGGTCATGCAATTCCTTTTGTTTTTTGGCTGCGATAATTATTCCTTGTTCCGCCATATAATCTTTTAGCGTTTTCTTACCACCTTTTAAGCGAAATATAGCTGAACTAGCTTTGGGTGAGATTTTATGACTCGGTATGAATAGCTCATCATCAATAATGGCAAATCGATCGAATGTGTCAATATGTTTGAGCATATTCAGCGTGAATTCTAGATCTTTTTTATTCTCAATGTAGATCCACTTGCCAGATTTAGACTCTGTAACAAACTCAGCAGGAAGAATCTCGTTAATTGTTAACCTAACTGGCTCCCCTCTTTGAAAACGCCAAAGATTAACACCACCGTAAAATATTTTGACGGATGAGCTCAAAAACGCCCTTATGCTGTTGAGTTCTTTTTCAATAGATGCGTAATTCTTTCCATTACCAAGTAAGATAATATTCTGATTACGCAAATACTTCTTAAGCTTCAACGAATGAACTGGTAGCTTTAATGTTCCAGCTACAAAATCATCACTACTAGTTACATCAATAATAAGAGCGTTTTTAGGGATTTCTTCTAGTGAAAAAACATAATGCTCTTTTTGTCTTAACTGTGTTTTTTTTAATAAAGTTTCTAAATCGTAGTTATAGGTATAATTTTTTTCATTGCTTGCGTAACATTGAAGTGAACTAAAATCATCACTACTTGGACTATTTGCTAAGGCACTAATGCCATAACAGCCTAGTGCCACTGAGGATATATACCTGATTATGTTATTCCAGTACTTTGACATCAATCTATTCTCGTAATTCTTATTGAATCAGCAATAACATTTCCCTGACCTTTATTCTTTATAACTACTCTTAACTCACCACTGTTTAGATGATATTCACCGAGTTCTTTCCATTCTGTACCATTACTCCTCTGAGAAAAGCTTTTACTTCCAAGCCTATCTTTATTAGAAATAACTCTATACTCTGCACTTGATGTCTGTTCGACTCCAGAAGTCCAACGAGCCTCTATACGATATTTGCCAGCTAAAGGTATAAGTGTGAACCATTGCGCTCCAGCGTTATAGTCGCTCGATTCATGATAGTCTTTCCCCATAAAGCCTGATGAGGTGTTATTTATGATCCAGCTACCACTTCCGACTTTAAATTGCTCCTGAATGTTATCTAGCACAAGACTTGGTTCAGCGAGTTTTTTGATTCTAATTGCATCAGCAACAATACAGCCATTTGCATTTTCATTAGAAAGATTAATTAAAAGTTGACCTTTATCTGCTTCAATCACACCTAAATGCTGCCAGCTTCGACCATTTTTTTGTTGATCAACTAACAATTCTGAAGTAACCACCTCACCATTTTTCATATGCGAGATAGAATATTTGGCATTTGTAGCTCTATTAGGGCGTGTGATCCATTTACTCATCACCTCATAGTATCCAGACTCTGGTAATTCAACCTGCCAGTCTGCTGTAGTAGCCTCTGCCCCACACCCTAATAGGTAATTTAAACCTTCATGCCCAATCCCCACATTTGTCGATTGCCAGTTTCCAGACGAGCTGAACCCAATATTTAAATTATCGACAATAGAATCATTACCAACCAACACTTCTACTCTTTCAAATTCAATAGCATCGATTGCAGCAATACCACCTGCATTAGCAATAGCTCGTAATGTATAGTTCCCACTACTAAGCCACAAGCGATTAATGTTTACCCAACGAGGGTTAGAAACATTAGTCATCAGCCCTAAATTAATTTCTTCCTGAGTGTTACTCAAATAAAGTGATACAGTTTCATTATCAAAACTAGGTAATGCAAAGGAATTAATTTTGTACCACCCTGAACTCTCAATATTTACATTCCAGGTCAGACTCGCTTGCCCTTCTGATAGTTCAATTGAATGTACTGAGCCACCTATTGCATCATCAACAGCTAAGACTTCCCAGTTTCCATTTACCGTAAACACATCTTCATTGTTGACTCTAATCGCAGATGGCTGTTTAACAGTAATTGAATATGGAGAAAGAACAACGACTTCATTTAAATCATCTTGTATTTTGGCCAATAACTGATAGGAACCATCATTTAACTCAGTTGTATCCCATTTATAGATCGACGCTTCAGAATCTTGCGTCTCAACTAAGCCCGATACAATTTGTTGTTGAGGTACATCAATAGGAGTAAGCCTTACTTTATCTGCTGCAATAAAGCGATTAGGATAACCTTCTTTCCATTGCGTCACTTTAAAATTACCGGATGACAATTCATATTCACCTAGTGAATTCCATCCAGCGACAGGCTCTTCGAGCTGATAACTGTTCGAGGTTGTTTGGCTGGAATCACTACTCTCGAATTGATAAGCAACTTTTCTAGCATAAACGGATGTTGTTTGCGGCCAATAAACTTGTACTTCATATTTACCCGCCAAAGCTACTGGTATTTCCCATGACGCAATAGCAATACCATCATTAGCAGTGAATTCATAATAACTGTCGCCAGTTTCATCATTCACTACGACTTGCCATGCATCGCCGAAAGCATAAAATCCAGTATCTTGGCTATCAACAACTAGTCCATCTTCTGGACGAATATAATAAAGCGAGATTAAAGCTTCACTATCTGGATCATTTGCACTCCATGCTAAATCTAATGAGTCTCCAGAAGCTATCACATTGTTCTTATTCGGTAATACCCAAACAAAAGAAGGTGCCTCATCAATCCCCTTATCATTTACAAAGAACTTCGAAGGAGTGCTCCAATCACTACTGATCCCGGCATTATCAATTACCCTCACTCTCCAATGTACCCATGAATTGTCCGGCAATTCATTAGCTACTTGGAACTCTGGTTGAGTCTTGTTTACTCTATCCAATAAATGGATTAATGCTCCATCTGAAAATAATTCAAACTCATAAGTTTCAATTGGTCGATCGCTGTTTAATACAGGATGAACTGATAATAGTGGCAAGTTTGTTTGTACCCATGAACCATCACCTGGATTGTTTACTACAGGAGCAATAGGAGCCGTTAACTGTAAGTCGATAGTAAATGTACCAATTGTTGGCTCACTATACGCCCCCATGCTGTCTTGAGCCCTAACACGCCAATAATATTTCTGAGTATCTTTCAGCTCGTCTACTATCCAAATTACTTGTGAATTTTCTTCAAAAATCACACCAGTTCTTTTAGTGTCAGAGTCAAAGCTTGAAACAACGTCGAGCTCAAAATGATAACTAATATCTTGTTGTTCAGGGTCAACGGCTTTTGATACTGCAATATCAACCGTTTGATGACCGATTACAGCATCATTTAAAGGTGAAATAATTGATGGTGCAGATGGTGCATTATTTGACACATAGACAACAAACCAAAAGTTATCACTGGTCGTTTCTAGTCCATCACTGTCTATAACTGAAACTTGCCAAAAGTAAGTCGAACCCTCTTCAAGCCTTTCAGTTACTCGCCAATCCGTTACCCCTGAACTATTTGGTAGCAAAGAACCAGACTCAGCAATCAAAACCTCATGACTTTCGTCAGCAAAAATTCGGAACTTATATGTCAGCTCGTCACCATCTGGATCACCCGAGTTAATGACACTCAAAACTGGCAAAACATCATCAACTTCTTTACCGAGCATGGGATTGTTAAGTGATGGCTTTGTAGGAGCCTCGTCTACTCTGTTAATGAAAAACTCAGCATTACTCCAAGGACTATAAAGCGTTTCATTGTAACTTCTAGCTCTCCAGTAATAAGTTGCGTTCTCCAACAAACTGCTTGGTACTAACCAACTTGTCTGGCTGATTGACTCTTGAACGGTATTAGATTCAGCCACAAGTTGAGTAAACTGACTATCGGCATAAATCTCAAAGTAATAAGTTAACGGATTACTTCCAAGGTTAACTGAGTTTTCCACAACCAACCTAATTTCATCTTCTATCACTTCGCTATTGTTTGGTTCAACGATAGCTGGCGCTATTGGTCCATCCTGCATCGTTGGATTCGTGCCTTGTTCGAATTCTTCTCTATCCGTAATTCCATCGCCATCAAAATCACCGCTACCATCACGCTCTAGAGTGCCAAAGTGCTCTAGTTCCCAAGCATCATCTAACCCATCACCATCTGTATCGTGCTCAGGGTTAACTTGTAACATAACTTCTTGACTGGTAAACAAAGTGCCATCACTGGCAGAAACAGTAATTGGATAAAAACCAGCTTGTCCCTTCGCAATAATCCAATTAAACCTTGCTAACCCTGGCTCAATATTAGTAACAGCAGCTCCTACTGGCATCGGCTGAATGTTAAAAGAGATAGGATCATTGTTTGGATCGGTTGCCCGAATCAAAAAGCCAATTTGTTGCCCTTCTGCACTTGTCCAATCGGGGATAAATTGCATAACAGGCGCCCCAGGAAGCTGAACAGCATCAATAAAACTGAAGACATAATGACCGCTTGAATCAGCATCAAATAAATGAATCTTGTATTCCCAGCGTTTCTCATCTTTTAAATAATGTTTACTCTGCCATACGTTGGAATCATTTATCAGCTTACCATCACTTCTGAGCGCTTGGTTTAAAACCCTTTCGCCTTGGAAAGGATCATCTAGTACAACATAAAAAGCACCAACTTCAGGGATAAGATCTAAATTTCTGGTGTAGCCAGTACCTGTTAAACTCGCTTCATTACTTAAATTAATGACGGATGTATCGACGCTATCTGACTCATAAACCATCATCCCATCAATCGAATTTACTAAAAAATCGTTAACGGTATCTCTACCTGGCAAGTCAACTAATACATCTCTGAGTAATAAGTGAGTATTAACAGATTCAATTAAAGACGTCAGTGAGCCACCTAATTCATCGGCATGGGAAAAGCTTGCATCAAATTCAGTAAAACGACCACTTAATGTGGTTTCCATAATCCAACGCCCAGTTTTACTTTCTTGGCTAGGAATCGAACCAAAATTTAATAATAAGGAGTTGGTAACTGGCTCATTACCTACATAAGAATCCGTGATTCTAAAATCGATCGCTAAGCCTTGGTTATTCTCTACAATTTTTGGCTGTGCCGATTGAATCTTCACTTCATTTGCTGCAGCTTGGCCATTGTTGCTTATACGAACACCAAGAGTAAAAGGTACAATAGGCTCTATTTCTGTAGTTAAAGGATCATCAGCATAAACATCGCTAGGCAAAAAATAGTCTAGGGTTAAATTAGGTAAAGGACGAACAAAAATCTCGTCTGGAGCAACTTCGATTGTTTCATCAAGGTTATTCAGCGTATAAGATAACTTAGCACCGACATAATACAATGTTCCGGTAGGGATATCGCCAGCAGAACCAGGTGCAGGAATGATCAGCCATTTTACAGTAGCGCTAGAACTAGGAGCTAACTCCCCCGTTCCAGAAACATTCTCAATGCCTTCCATACTCGCAATACGGATAAAAAAGCTGGCGTTTGGGTGGTTAGGGTCATTACTCGCAATAACAGGCTCACCGTCTGGATCGGTAAATTCAACTTCAACGCTTATATTGGTTAATGCATCATCTTCAAGGGCATTATTAATTTTCATAATGGCCTCAAAACCTTGACGCTCTAGGGTCAACTCTTGGGGTATTTCAATCTTTACAACAGCGCATATGGGGTCATCTTCGCCAAACGCCGAGGACTGGAAAGTTATAAGTAATGCTAATACAAAAAAGCTCGCTTTTAAGCGCTCTAGAAAATGAGCTTTAAACCTTCCCTTAGCCATATTGTTATTCCCTTAAAGTTTAATTTACTTATTTTGTTGTTCTATAAATTTGTTGTACATTCTCTAAAGAAGGGCGAATACGTAGATTGGCATTGACATCAACCACCGGCAAATCATACCGCTCTACTGACATTCCTTGACTTTCCATTCTTTCATGCAGTTCATCAGCCACGGCTTTATCATCAACTGAAAAATAATGCGGTGTATAGCCTTGTGCTTTCAACTGCTTCACTAATCTTTGAGTATGACCGCAAGTGTTACGCCCGTACACGGCAACATAGGCTGAGTCAAAGATAGGTTCCAGCTCTGGTTTTGGGGCGAGCTTTTGCCAGCCTTGATGTGCGGCAATAGCTAATAGAGTTAAAATTGCTAATTTTCTTATCATCTTATGTACAATAAAACCTTTAGAGTAAGCTAGTTTCTATATCTCGATTTCCAGAAACATTTGACATGATTAGCTCATAAAATTCATTAAAGCTGTTACAAACTTTATATAAGTTACCTTCTTCATCCACTTCTGGAATATCATATCCCTCATCCAAATGAATACGGGCTCTATCCCAGTAATAAACAACTCCAGATTCACACTTACAATCTAAAACATAAAAGTTCCCACCGACATCATCTCCAATAATTAAGGCTTTTTGAAAATGTTCCTCTAACTCGTCTGAATAATCATTATTATTTTCAAGATCGTACCTTTCATTTTGAGCATCTACTGAATATAAAATAAAAAAGCCTATTTGCTGGTCATCTACCTTTATAAAAGGAAGGTTACAATATGTTCCATCAGTTAAGATTAACCCATTGTGCTCTTCTAAAAATTTGGAATAATCTTTTGGCAGTCTTAATCCCAACCTTTTCTTAAAGCTGTTAAATTTAGTTTTAGATAATTTATAAGAGTAATTAATAATAGTCGCTATGCTCCTCGATAAGGTATATTTACTCTTGTTTAGCGATTCAATTCTAGATCAACATCTCGGTAAATAAGCTCTCTATATTTTTCAAAAAATCTCACAGAAAACCCTTCAAGTTCATCAAATAAAACATCATTTACTTCAGATGAAAATTGAAAAAAATTTTTTGAGTCTATCTTTCTCAATAAGGCAATAGATCTATTTATTTTCTTATACTCGCCTAAAGAAAATAACTTACTCTCATTCAGAGTACGTTCAATGAAATCAATAAATTTACAATGATTTTCATCCCAGTTGACACAACCATTTTCTTGTGTCTCCCACCTAAGTTTTTCAATCGATCTAAATAATTCCCCTTGTATAGTCAATGCCTGTCCTCTACTTGGTATTAAATTATCCCAGACCCATTTAGCAATTGTTGAAGGTGAAGAGTTAAAGTTCAGTTGATCAAATGAATCTTGTATACTTCCTTCAATATTTGATTCACATTGATTAAGAATATCGATTACAAACTGATCACCTATTCGCTGTGCAAGTGAATAGGGAGAAACGCCGTAGTTATTTTCGATAAAAATTCGATCTGTATATCTCAATAATAACTTAAGAGCAGCCAAATCATTCTTGTCATAAACATTAATTGCATACCAAAGAGCTTCATTTCCGTCTTGATTTGGAATATCAAACCTAGCACCAAATTCTAGCAATAAAGAAGCTATCTTAATCCTCCTATATTCCACACATAAATGTAATGCCGTATTTCCAAACACATTTTGATAATTCAAGTTCCCTTTTTTCTCAATAAAATATAGTACTGCATCAATGAAGTCGTACTTTGCAGCAATATGAAGAATTGTTTGATCTTCACTGTCAAGGGGACTATCTATATTCCTTTCTTTAATTAAAGAAAGGAATATAGGAAAATTATGGCTTTTTATCGACTCAATTAACTTTGTATACACAAAAGCCTCACTTGCACTTTTTTCTAGGTTTATCATGTTTACGACTTCTATTAGAAGATGGATCTTCTGGATGATAATTATCAGGATCTCTGTATTGACTTAAAAATTCTTCTTTAGATATTTCACCTTTAATGTAGCTATAATGTAAAGAGGCGTAATCTTTACCAGGCTTATGCCCCATATCCCACTGTGGCTTTTTCCCACCACGAGACTTTGTTCTATCCCAGGTTAATTCTACTCCATTATTTGGGTCAAAAACTCTTCCATCAGCTCTTTTTTTAGATTGATTATTCCAAACGTTTTCAACTTGATTAGCTCCATAACAAGGGCGATTTTTTTTGTTAAAATAAGGACACCCTTTTTTAGCATTATGCACCAATACCTTATCTTGCCCAACAAAATAAGTATTGGCATTAACTACGCTAAGGTTATATACCGTTTCTACACGGGTCTGGCTATCAATATTAGTAATTGAAAGCGTGCCAGCTCTATCACCTCGATAAAGAGGGTCACCTAACTGTAAGTCTTCAGCTTCTACCCACCCTTTCCCCAAAATATAAAACGGATGTTGGCTGGTTGTCTCAATAACCTCACCACTATCCAGCGTGAGTTTGAGAAGTAAATATTCTTTGGTGTTGGTGATAATATCTTCAACAAGCTCATACTGCTCTTTACCATTCCATTCGGTATAGGCACGAACTTTATCACCAACTTTCACATCTTTGATTGCGACCAAGCCGCTTTCAGTGTGAACTGGCGTATCACCTGTAAAGCTATTTTTTTTACACCTAGAAGCCAACTTAGCAAGTTTGGCAAATTTACCAATTCCACAGAAGGCATCACCAATAGCATCGGTTAATGTATAACTAGGACAATCCCCGGTAACAATACTTGTACCAACCTCGAGAAGTATTCCAGCAAAAACGCCGAAAATTCCACATTCACCATTCGGGTCGATTCTGCTGATTGGATTACCATCAACATAGGTATAAAGATTCGGCCCGCCTGCTAAGTCAATCGGATCTGCGGTGATATAACGGCCAATTTCAGGGTCGTAATAACGACGCCAGTTATAATGAAGCCCCGTTTCGGCATCAAAGTACTGACCGGGGAAACGCAGCGGATTTTCAATTGAGTTTTGATTTGAAAGGAGTGCATTGCCAAAAGCATCGAAACGGACATCCCAAGCAACAAAGCCACTGCTATCTGTTAATTTGAATGGGGTACCAATTTGATCATTATGGAAATAATAGTATTTCTTTCCTGTTACTGAAGTATCTTTCGAGCTGGTGTAAAGGAATACGGGAGAAGTACCCCATTCAGCGTCAGGTTTATAACCATAGTGGGCTAATTCTTGGCCTTGGCTATTATATTCAGCAATGACCCCTTCATTCGCATATAGAAAGTAGGTCGTTTGACCAGCAACAGTTTTGCTTAAGCGACGAGCAAAAGGGTCATATTCATAAGCAGCAATAACTTCTTGCTTTTCATTTTCTACACGAACTAAGCGATCTTGTTGGTCGTAGATAAAGCTTAAGCGAGAGTTTATGTCACTTCTTACAACTTGGTTACCGTTTTTATCGTACTTATAACTTACCAGAGTAAGACCTTCACCACGGCTTACAAGTTGACCTGCTTCGTTATATTGCCAATTAGATGTTGTATGGCTACCGATGCGGTTGCTGTTAGCATCTAACTCATAAGTTTCAGTTCTGGATTCACCGTTTTCATCTGTTGTGACAGCTTGCTCTAAACGATAGATTTCATCATACTGATAATTAGTTACAAGCCCATCTTGTCTGCGCTCTGTAATTTCTTGAGTTGTACCATAGTCGTAGCCAAGTACTAATAATGGAGCACCTTCAGCTGAAGACACTTGCATTTCTTCAGTGTTAAGCAAGTCCGTATAACTGGTTATGCGCTCAATACCACCTGGTAGTGTTTCTCTTGCTGGGGCTTGCCATCGATATTCATTGACTCTTAACGAACCTTCGCCAGGAATTTTGAGGCGTAATAGCTGATCATTATTATCGTATTCATAGCTATATTCAGTCCCTTGAGGCATAACGAACTTTTTAATTGTTCCATTATCATAATATTGATATTGATACGTCTTACTAAAGCTGCCGTAGTTGACTGTTTCTGTGCTTAAAAAACCGTTTTTGTCCCACTCAAAACTGCCTGATAAAGTACCTGATGACCAACTGATTAATTGCTCATTTGCATCGTATTCATAAGTAACTACTTTTGACGGGGTTAACGAGTCATCACCATTGGTTTTTATACCTGTATACCAAAGTTCCTCTTTTAATTGATTAGCCTCATCGTAGACATAGACTATTTCATTTCCTTCAGGACTAATTTGCGATATCAGATTGTCATCTTTATCATAACCATATTGCCAATCACCAAATCCTGCTCTGCTCTTCTTGATAATTCGGCCAAAATTATCGTACTCCAGCGTCGTCACAAAGTTGTTTCGATCAGTAAACTCGATTAAGTCGCCAAAAGCATTGTATTTGTATTTTGAAACAAGTCCTGATGTATCTTCTTCAGTTACATTTCCCCGTGCATCGTAACTGTAATAAGTACTGTGCCCGTTTGGATCTGTTGCAGAAATTACTTGCCCTAAAGGATCATACTGATAGTTGTATGTATTACTTCTACTCGATTCAAGAATGGTTAACTGAGAGATTTGTTTACGATCGTCATACTTATAGAGCTGTGAATACGTTGGATACTCAACTTTATTTAGCGTATCAAATGCCCCTTCACCCGTTTCAGGGTCTTTACCTGTAAAAAACTTTGTCTGCAACTGGTTACCATCAAAACGGTATTGAGGTCGACCTTGCCTGTCAAACACTGTTCCACGAACTTTCCCCTGCTCATCAGTAAATTCGGTAACTTCGCCTTGGACATTATGCCGATATTGCCTGATCTTGTCATACGAATCAGTAATTGTTTTAATTTGGTTTCTAGCATTATACGTATAAGTTTCATACGCCAAATTAGGCTGAATTATCTTGGAAAGATTACTAACTTTGTCGTATTCATAAGTCGTAACTCTATCTAGTGGATCTGTCTCAGTCAGAACGTTATCAAAAGCATCAAAGGTGTACTTCCAAGTATTTCCTCTTGGATCAATATAAGTTTTCGCATTTCCTAAAGCGCTAAAATCTTTGTATTGATGTACAACTGAGCCATTAATGGTTTCTTTAGTTAAGTTCCCAAAGGCATCATATTCATATTCAAAGGTTCGTTGCTCACCATTAAGCCCTATGTATTCGACTTTTGATGGTAACTTCTCTTCGTTGTACTCATAAAAAACATCAAGTTGTTCACTACGACTTTTTGCTTCAATCACTTGCTCAGGCATAGCATCATCGTTATAGATAATTTCTGTAATTACGCCATTCTCATCCACTGAACGAGTCACAAAATTGTATTGAGCATGATATGTGTTGCTTTTATAAGAGCCGTCAGGATTTTGTAAACGAAGAATATTGTTGTAATCATCATAGTTAATTTTGGTTTTGTTACCTGCTGTATCAGCTTGCAACATCACCTTGTCAACTCTAGCTTGGCTATATACTAATTCATCTCCTCGATACAACCGTGATATTGAACCGTCTGGGCCTAAAATTTTACGAGTTTCAACACCATCAGCATCGACTTCCTGTAACAGGTAAGCTTTGAATTCTGCGGAGTAATCATAAAGATAAGAGTGGCGGTTTTCATCATTATCGATTAAAGCTTCTGTAATAACTTGGTTAGGAATTGTCATATTTCGACAATACAAGCCCTTTGCTCTCCCAGAATCTTTTTCTACTACTTCAATCGTAACTGCACCAGTATCAGGATCTACAACTTCTTGGACCTCACGAGTTGTTTGTCCTCCTGTGGCATAACACTCTTTTTTTATTGAGCCACCTACTTTTCGATTTTTTATCGTAGTACTACGCTGCTCAGGATCAGTTATTTTCGAAATGTAATGAGGCAACATGCTACTGCTGTTGCCGACATCAAACTCTTCGTATTCATAAAGCCAATCTTGTCCACGAACGTCCGTGACTTTATTTAACCTGTCTTTTTCATCCCAATAATATTTAACAATTCGGCTTTTATGGTCAGAAACACTTTTTAAAAAATCACCTTCATATGCAAAATCAAGAACTTTAGTGCCAAATCGATCATGTACTTCATCTAAGTGACCTTCATTATTATGGATAAATTGAGCGACAACGCCTTGAATATTTCCATATGCTGTAATTCGCTTATCTTCACCGTATTCAATCCAGTTACCATTTCGGTCAGACCACTTAAAGCCTGAGATTAACTTTTCAATAAAAGTACCGTCATCATAACGGTACAACATAGGCTCGCTTTCTTTTACTAATGAATAACGATAACCGTTTCTAATTATGGTTCTGGTATCATCAATAACAATTGCGTCTTCAGAGTTTGTTGAACCTGGCAGTCTAGACTGTGCATAACTAATTGGGCTCCACGATTTAGAAAATACCCATTCACCATCTTCAAATTGGCGGAAAACAGAGACATTTCCACCCATTACTTTAACTTGGATATCACGCACAGTTTGTTGATAGCGACCGTTACTAAAATCAGGGCCCTGCTGTATCACTTCCATTGCGGTTAAAGGCGCAGAAATAAGTGACAAGAATAGTAACCAACTTTTTATAATCAAACCGTTCAGTTTAGTTTGATATTGCATCCATTTAAAAACCACTACCGCCTCCGTTATTCTGTTGATTACATTTATCATCGTTAGGTCGACATCCACCTAAGCCACTATTGCTGCTAGAGCCACCAGAGCCTGAGCCGCCACCACCGTACCACCAACCGCCGCCACCGCCGCCGCCACCGCCGCCGCCACCGCAGGAGCCTGAAGCTGGCACTGTCCAGCACGCTCGTGCAGAACCAGAACTCGTTACGCCATTTGCACAATCAAAGCTATATTTACCCGAAGCACAAGCTCCGTAGCTAGAACAACCACCACCCGATGCATCCCCATTTTCTGCTGGATTATATGATTGCAAGCTGATCACACGGTAAGGGATAACTATACTTTGACCAGCTTCCAATGTTTCTGGAATCACTGATGATAAAAACTCGTACTTAAAGAACTCATCAGATTGAGGAAGGTATAATTCCAGTTCATCAGCACGAATTAATCCGTAGTTTGTTAGTGTTAATTCACCATTAAATACATCGCCTTGTACCATTTCAGGCAGGCTAATATTGAATGGTTCCATCACCACTACTGCAGCTGGAACATCGGTTTCAAAGGTACCTTTAAGAATGATTTCATAACGATCTTCAATAGTGATTTCATTCACTACCCACTCAACTGAAACTAGAGAGTAGTTCATGAATAAGTCAAGGTTTCTCACAACTCCTGGTACAATACGAACCTCACCCACTAAGTCTTCATGCTTATTGGCTGATAATCTATATCGATAGTTCCCTGCTTGAACGTCTGGATAATAGATTTCACCCAGTTCGTCAGTTATCGCTTGATATTTGATATTTGGGACATCAATATTTTGCAGATCCAAACTTGCTCCAGATAAACCACGGATAAGATCACCATTTTCATCTAAGGTTGCAGTATAAATATCTGAAACCTTAAACTGAACGCCACCAAAACCGTCTTCAACTATTGATACAAAAACAGGAATATCTCTTGTTGGGTGATTAGCAGCTGTTACCCTTAGTTTTAATCGATAAATTCCAGGGTTTGCCCTTCCTCCTGGCTTTGCCGCAATTGATAATTCAACTTTCTCTCCAACCTCAAGAACATCATTCGTTACGTTGCTAACTATATTTATCCAGTTAGGTGCATTGGAGTTATCGTTATTTAATAAACGAACATTTAAGTTCTGTAATGCTAAGGTTCCTTTATTTTCAAGAGAAATACTTTCGCTTGCTTCACCGTTTAGAGTCAAACCAGTCTCAATTTGAGCTGGCGAAGGATAAAGTGCTGGTGCTGCTTCACTTAATGTGTAGTTAACCTCCAAGTTAGCTAGAGTACGCTCATCCGTTGTAACAGATTTGAGAGCAAAGCTAACTGAACCCGTTTCTTGTGCATCAGAAGAAGCACTAAACTTAATTGGCGTGTAAACCTCAGAAGATGATGCGATATCCATCTTTGGCGGAACGTTTACTTGTATCCCTTGAGGCGGTCCATGAGTAACTACCCAATGCACACCTTCAAATTCAGCACCAGCGTGAGCGGTTAACTCCATGGGTATGTCAAATTCAGTACCTTTAGGTAACGTTAAGCGGTACGAATTATAATTGGCGGTTAACAAACCAACTCTAAACTCTCCATGTTCAGGTCTATCTGTCATTCCTGGATAAACAGCTGAAACTCTGTATACACCACTTTCTCCTGACTGAGGAATGAAGTCATAACTAAAGTTACCATCATTGTCAGAAGCAATCGTAATTGACCTTTCAAAGCCGTTAACGCTAATAACAATATCGATATTGGCATTAGCTACTGATTCTGTTGTATAACGATCTTGCACGTGACCAACGATATTGATTGGCTCATCACCATAAGAAATTACTGGAGTAATACCACTTACCATTCCTATATAAGGGCTTGCTTCAGTCATCAAAGTCTTTCTTGTCGAAGTCCCTTGAAGTACAACTTCATCATCTCTATCTAAGTGATAGCTAAAATGCTTAACCCTCATCTCAAGTACAACTTCATCTGGAGAACCTTCTGGCAGCTCTATATCTGTCCAATCAGAAACAAAGGCCTCACCTGCGGCTACTCGAGCAATTGTTACTCCATTTGATATAGTGACAACTTTATCTCCTAAGCCCTGTTTGAAACCACTTGTAGATAAGACATTTCCATCTTGATCTTTGACTAAAAATTCAATCTCTCTTGAGTTCTTCTTAGCAAGAGAACTGGCTGTCTCTAATTCAACCTCAAGTTCTGAAGTATTCTCCAATCTAAACCTAGCCTTACCTACACCACCTTTAATGAATGCATCAGTTTCTAAGGAAAGCACATAGCTAGATTCCGAAGCAGGTATCGTTACAGTCTTACCTATGTGTATTTCATCTGTCACAGTTGGCTTTAAAATTGCGAACACCTGTAATTCAGCAATGGCTTCAAGAGACTCATAACCACCTAATACAATTTCAACCTTAGTTGTCTCGCCAGCAGCAACATTAAAAGTTGAAGAGTAATGTTCATGCTCTCCTACATTTACTTTTAGCCGCACACCAGAAAGATTCGAAATATCACTATTAATCACATCGAAAAATAGACGGTTCATTACACCTTTTTTGATTTTTGCATCTTGTTGGATTTCGGTATCGATCAGCGGTAAATGAACTTGTTTGGCTAAACTTTCAACGCCATTTGCATCAACGGCAATAACTTTATAATCTCGACTGCCATGACTGTAACTTTCATCTATAAAGCTTTTTTCTTGCAGACGGTTAGCATTAAGTTGAAGGGTTACATCTCCTTTTTCAAGGTACACATCGAATCCATCAATTCCTTGGCCTCTATGCTCCCATGATAAAATTGGCTTTTGTTGATCAAGCTTTATTAGCTTCACTTCTGTAATAGGAAGTAAATCTGTATTCAAATAAGCAGTATTTGAAACAACTGACTCATTTCCTGCATTATCAAAAGCTGTAACAACATAGCCAGCATTATCAGGATCAGGCGTTGTATCTAAGGCTTGTAGACTAATAATGTTATCTATGATTGGCTCTAAATCACTCACATCAGAGATTTCAGTAGAATTAGAACGATAGAGACGGAATTTAATGCCTTCATCAGCTCCTTCGTTCTCCCAATTTAATCCAACCCCATTGGGATACAAATCTGCACTCAAGTTTTTCGGAGCTTCAGGTGCGACACTATCTGATATCGCTTTAACTTCATCACTAAAACTACTTAAGCTCGTTAAACCGTTATGCTTTCTGATTGTCGCAATCGAATAATAGTACTCACCATCACCCATTGTAGAATCAATATAAGCTTCAGTATTTAATACCTCAGTTAATATTTGAGGCTCAGTCTGTTCTCCACTTCTGCGCTGGATTTGATACCCATAAGCGTCTTCGACCTTGTACCATGAAAGCTCAACTTTTCCTTCAGGTTTAACATTTGCCTTCAAACCGAATGGACTATCTAATGGCGGGAGATCACCTTGGTATACTTGGATAACCTTTGGAAGTAACTCTTCATTACGTTTATTATCTAAAGAATCAGAGACACTATACAATAATGAAAGGTTATCAACTTTCTCAAGTCCTAATTCTGTAGGTAATTCAAATTCAACCTTCCAGATACCACTATCTTGCTTTTCTAGTGTTTCTAGAAGCTCTGGTTCTTGTTCATTTACCTGCAATTTGATTTGTAAGCTACTCTCGTTAATCGCTTCATCAAAGCTAAAATTAGTAACAAAATTAACTGGCTCTTCAAGATCATTCTTAATCGGGCTAGCAGGTGAACTAACAACATCAATAGCTCTAGCTCCTACTGCGTCGATCAAAATTTCTTTATTCTGTTTAACTTCCGTGCCACGGTTCCCAACTTTATCTCGTGCTGAGAATAAGATATACCCCTTCCCGTCAGCATAGTTCTCTGGAATATCAAAAGTGCCTTGATATTCGTAGTCAGAAACTTTGTACAAGTTAATGGCTAATGGAGTATTACCTTCTGTTGTTAAACTGAGGAATGGGCGTGTAAGTAAGACTTCACTGACAATCAAACGAACTTCAACTGTACCGACTCCATAGGTATTCGTCGCTGAATCAAATGCACCTTTTGCTTCAAAATGGACACTATCGGCATAAGGTAAAATAGAATCAGATGCTGCTGTTACTAGGGTTGACGGAGAACCAGATGTACCAAGTTCATTTACAGCAACTATTCGATAGTAATAGTTTCCATCGTGTTCTGGGCTATCATTAAATTCCCCTACCACAATAGGCTGTGAATTAACTTTATTTGCTTGTGTGATGGTGTCAAAAACGCTTTCTGAGCGATAAACATCATAGGTAAGTGAGTCTTCTGATGATACCAAGTTCCATGATAAACGGATTAAACCAGCCTCTTTTGCTAATGCAGAAACATTATTTGGAGCTTTAGGTAAACTCGTATCTAATTCTATAGAAACTAAGTCAGATTGAGCGCTTAAACCACTTCTGTTCTTAGATACAGCATATAAAGAGTTAGCCCCTTCAGAAAGCTCGACATTGAAGCTAGCTGTACCTGTTGCAGTTATAACTTTCCAACCTTGTTCACTATTATTTAAGAATAATTGGACATCTAGACCAGCTTGGCTAGAAACAACAATTTGCTGCTGAACTTCATTTGTCACAATACCTGAATGAGGTGACGTAATTATTGGTGCATCAGGAACTGATAGATTCACTAATAAGTTGTACGATTTTTCACTACTATTATCAAGAGAGTCTATTGCTTTAACTGTTAACTCATGCGTTCCATCCTGAATATCTTCAATACTTAAAGACACACTAAAATTTGAAGTCGAGGAAGATGATTTTGCAATCAATGCACCATCCAAATAGTATTCAACTTCTGTAACTTTACTCTCATCTAAAGCCACTACTGATAAGAACCCAGAGTCGGTTACCTGATTAGATTGAGACTCTGATAGTACTTGGCTTTGCAAGCGAACTGACTGAATGTTTGGACCTTCTGAGTCAGCTTTTGGCGTCACCTCAATGGAGCTGACCACATGGTTTTCTGCACCTGATAAATTAACGACACCAACAGCAACATAGTAACGACTTCCATTTTGAAGACCAGATACTGTTCCTGAAAGGTCTCCAGAAGTGATACTGGCCTTATGCTGCATTCCTTCTGTATTACTAAAAGGCGAAGAACTTGCGTACAAACGATAGCTTGAAACCAAGGAACTTGGTTGTGAAGCTTGCCATGTTAGTATTGCTTTACCATTTTTCGGCTCTGCAGTTACATCAATTGGACTATCAACCAGTGTCACAAATGTCTTGTTAAAACCATTACTTTCATTTCCACTCACGTCAACCGTGGTTATTTTAACTTTGTAGCTGGTCGCCTTTGTAAGCTGTGTTAGATGATAACTTGTAGCGTTACTTGCCAAATCTATTGATGTATTACCATCGACATAAAGCTTATACCCACCTAAATCTTCAGCGTTAGTTATTGGAGCTTCCCATGACAAAAGCATACTCTGAGAGTGAATGTCAGCATTAAGTTGAGAAATATCTGATGGAGGTAATGAATCTGATAAATTTACATTGTAAGCAATCAAATCCGTCAAGAAGTTATCAGCAATATCAACTGCCTGAACAGCTACATAATAAGTTTGGTTTCGATTCAACCCGTTTAACGTAGTACTTTTGCTTGGAGCATTAATAACGCTGACCAGTTGAGCTTGCTCAGCCCTACTAAAAGCATGCGGCGCAATATATATTCTATATCGACTAAGATCTCCTCCATTGGCACTTTCATCATAATTTTGCCAATTAATCTCAATCCCTGTACCAGAAGGTGTACTTGTTAAATTAGGGGTAACTGCACCTGGAGCTTGATCATCAAAATTAATAGCAACTTGAAGCGGTGAGCTGATATTGCCAGCATAGTCTCTCGCTTGAATGGTTATCACGTTTTGACCAGCAATAAGTTCTAGTTCAGCTTGCCAGACCTGAGCTTCATTTGGCGTAACTTTAGATACGCCATTAATCACAATACCTGCACCTTTATCTTTAATGCCTGTAAGAGTAATGAACTTATTATTGGTATTACTTGGCAATCCATTAGTTAACGATGGAGTACTTGGTGGCGTTTTATCTATAGTAAACTGACTAGTAAAACTGTTGCCATGATGCCCGACATTATCAAATAACTGTGCTGAAATTTCATATTCACCTTCAGACAGGGGCTGCTTTGGAGTGAAATATATTTCATTATCAGCTAGTTCAACATCAATTAAAACTGAGTCTCCTTCTAAAGTTAAAGAGAACTCGCTTGAATTAAGATCTACACCAGAACCTGTTTCATTTACAGCTAAAAATATAGACGGCTGGCTTTCTGATAAATAGCTATTATCTGATGGTGTAACAGAGATAACTTCTGGGGCAATTGAATCAACAACGAAAGAAACTAGCTTTTGCTTCGATTGTATACCATTAGCATTAACAGCGTAAAAGCTGTGAGAAGACTGCCCTTCTGGTAAACTCAGCGTATAATTCCAGTTAATACCTATACTTGGAGCAATAAGTACGCCGTTGTAATAGACAGAAGTATTACCTTGTTTTATCCCATTCAATGTTATTGAAGATTCACCTATAACATTTTGTTGAGGGTACGGTTTCACCCCTATTAATTCAGGGTTACTTGGTCGCACAAAAAACTCAAATACTTCACTCGCTGTTTCAAGAACATTTTTAGACATATCTTCAGCAGAAGATACTGACACCTTTGTTGGTGCAACCTGCTCAGGAGTTAGTGAAATATTATTTGTAGTATATGTGTCATTTTCTCTATGTGTGCTCGTCCAAGTACCTTGACTTATAGATAAAATTTTATCAGCTGAAGCTAAATTGACTTCTGGCACAATATCTGGATTCATTGTTGAATCGAATAAGAACTTCAACTTGAATGGAATAGAGCTATCAACAGGGCTTTCTTGCGAACCTGAAACAGTTTCTATAGTTGGTGAAATAGTATCAACCAGAGTCAATTTCAAAGTATTTGAGAACCTATTTCCAGAACGATCCGTCAAAAACTCACTTGGTTCAACCGTTTCATTACCTTGGATAGTAAAACCTTCAGTGACTGTTACCCTACATGAATCATAGATATCATTGCATTGAATGATATTTAATAGACCATATAGCTTACCTTCTGGAGCTAAATTCCGATTAGCTTCGTCAGTACTTGTTGACAATCCAGCTGGAGAGATTGGTTCACTAAAATTAAACTCGTACCAATCACCTACTGAGACAGCATTATTGCCATCAAGATCATTAAAGCGTATAGAAGTTAGTTTTGGTGGCGTTGTATCTTTACCTTGAAGGTTAATTGTCCCTTCAATTCCATTTCCTGCAATGTCTTGTACAAATAATGTAGGAGATACGACTTCATCACCTTGTAAAGTAAATCCATCAGTTATTGTTATTACAACTTCTGTATCATTAGCTTGCCATGAGATATCATTCTTTAAACCATACTTCTTGTTTGAAGTTGTTTTTAAATTGGCATTAGCATCCGCAGTATCATTCCTCAAATAAGCTGTATTCATTGGTTCACTAAAGGTGAAAATGAATTTATCACCAATTGTCAGTTGTCCTGAATTATCTGAATCCAACCATTGAAAGTTCGTAAAAGTTGGTGAGACTGTATCTATTAATTTTATAGGTTGCTGGCCAATAACAGGGTAGCCGGAACGGTCAACCAAGCCATCAATAGATATGATATCTCCATCATTTAAATTTGAGGTGTTTCCTAAAATTAATTTTAGAGATTTTTTGTCTTCAGAAAATACAAGTTGACTATCACTTCCAAACGAACTGTTCGAGTCTGTCACAAGGATATCTTCAGCAATAAGCTGCTTTCCTGACACTAACTCAACTTCCTCAGAAAGGCTAAACCTCAGTAAATCGCCTGCAGTTAGTGAATTAGAGCCATCAGAGTCATTAAAATCTAGTGATTCAAAAATAGGAGGAATAGCATCATCTATTTCTTCAAAAATAAACAATTCGGCCAATGCAACTCTAAATGACGTATCAGAATTTAAGTTAGTTAAAGATATTTCAACTTCACCAGACACGTATGAAGAGCTCGGTAGTGAATATTCAAAAACTGTAGGAGAGCTTTTAGGTGCCCACAACTCAGATAACGAATGCTCTCCATTAACCAATACTTGGAAGAACGTATCACTACTGTCTCCATTGAAAACAGTAAGGCCAATTTTATATCTTTTCTCAGGTTCTAACCCAAAAGCTTTAAGGCTGACAGAATCACTATCCATCAAGGCCGTCTTGCCTGGATGTGAATGATTGAGATCCCATTCATTAGACAAAGTGCCTCGTAGGATTTCTATTCCAGCAATATTACTCTTTTTAACTAAGTTATTTTGGTCAAAATTGATATAACTATAGTGAAGTTCATTATGGTCTTTAAAGTTATCGACTATAACGTCTCCAAGTACAAATTCACCACTTCCATTGGAGTCAGAGTCAATTACTGGGCCAGTTCCATCGAAATCACCCCACCAATTATCTGTCGCTGCAATCTGGTTAGATGTAGAATTGTTGAGTGCAGAATTATGATCACCAAAGTGCCATCCATTTGAAATTATAGGATTTGCATTTCCTGAAATATCAATGCCATTCGCACCATTTCCAAATATTCTTGTAAATTGAATAATCGAATTATTGCTACCTGTTAATGTAATACCGTTACGGTAATTAAAACTGGCTTCACTTTGCTTAAATACTGGCGATGAACCATTTTTCACCAATATTCCATCTTGTTTGGAATTTTTAACAACTACGCCTGTTGTCTCAATTGAAGTTGTTACACCATCAAATGACAGCATTGCACCATTTGAGCCACCATAACTTAGACGTACATTATTTAATTCACTTAGATTTGTGTAACTCCCTGGTTTAAAATGTAAACCATTCCAATCACCTCGTTGAGGTACCGAGTTGTTTCCATCCCTATTGGTATCCCCAAGTACGCTATCATCTCGATAAGATGTTACATAAATTGGCTCTACTTCGGTACCATAAAATTTCGCAATACCTTGCACACCAAGACTAAAACCACCATTAACTTTTAGTACTACTCCAGGTTCAAATGAAACGGTGTTTTTAGAAATAATCTCAATATTACCATGTAGGACATAAACAGCAGATTGAGTATTAGTTTGATCATAATAGCTACCAAAAACCGAGTTATTAGGTAAATTACCACTCAAAATGTGAACTGCAGGATCATCATTTGGAAAGATAACATTGCTATTATCAGGAAATATGGCTGCTGGTATTTGTAATGCTCTAGCATTTCCAGTGATGTTATTAGCTTTTAGTGATGATGAATTACTCGTTGTTCTGAAGAACAAACCAAAGTTTGAATTAGCCGAAAACTCGCTTCCTTCAATTCCAACAGTACCTGAGTATACATAAAGGCCATTTTTATTATTACGACTATAAGTATTAATTACTTTACCCTCAGCAGAGCTTGATAGGTAAATTCCATTACTAGCATTTTGTGATATCAGGGAATTTTGAAGGTTAAATGAACCACCAATAAACTCAACACCGTCTTGGCTACTTTGTTTAACTTCAATATTATTTAAACTTGGGTTCGAATAGTATGACTGAAAAGCATAACCTTGACGTCCAGCAAATAAGATTTTAACACCATTTAATACTGTTCTCTCGGAGTAATAGGCATAAACACCATCCCAGTTTCCGGCAGCAGCGACGGTAGTGTCTTGGTCACCATTTGTGTCACCTTTAAAGTCATCTTCTATAGAAGTGAATACAATATTTCTCTCATCACTTTTTGAATCAGTAAATAAATTACCGTCAACTTTCAACCTAATATTTCTAGCAAACTTAAATACTGGGGCATTTTGTATGGTCAAAGTAGTGCCATCTGTAACGGTAAGGTTAGAAATTACATGGAAAATACCACCGGAGATAGTCCAATCACCCGATACCTGTCCACCAATAACGATGGCTTTAGGCGCAATAGAAGATATATTGATTACAGCAGTGATGCCCTCGCTTTCATTACCAAAAGAATCAACAGTAGTAACTTTGTACGTAGCATTAACCCCTTGATAAAGGTTAGTAGGCATAAAGTTTCTCTTATTTTTACTAAGAGAAATAAAGCTCTCATTGAAAGATTGACCACTATCAAGAGAAGTGTAAATTCTATATTCGTTTATTTCATCGGAGTCCCCATTTGGAGTCCAATGAATAAAACCGTATATTTGACCATCCTCATCAAGACTATATTGAGCGTTTAAAGAATCAACATCTGAAGGTGGTGTGGAGTCTTGTTCATCTGAAATATAAATAGGGCCAACGACTAAACTTTGACTCTCGTT
The DNA here is from genome assembly GCF_016900895.1 of Parashewanella hymeniacidonis. GTDB lineage: Bacteria > Pseudomonadota > Gammaproteobacteria > Enterobacterales > Shewanellaceae > Parashewanella > Parashewanella hymeniacidonis. Next base: position 1,237 of record NZ_JAFEUN010000007.1, on the reverse strand, counting down.
ACCATTGACATCAACAGCACTTAAATAATAACTATAGCTATCCCCAATGTTGGCCTGTTCATCAATATAACTATAAGTATCTATTGATAACTGAGATTCAACGGAGAAAGTACTACCATTAGTAGCTTTATAAAGTTCAAGTTTAATTGGAGGATTTTCAACATCCCAAGCATTTTGCCATTTTAGATTTATGGCGCCATCTTGCACTGTCCCTATAAAGTTAATAATTTTGTTACTGTTTTCTAATTCTGCATTTAGAGTAATGGAGCTTGAGTAACTAGACAAATTGTTGCTGTTGCTTACTCGAGCAATAAACAGATGTTCACCAGATACACTTGGTTTCCAATTAAATGTCCATTTACCTAAACCATAACTTTTTACTGGATAAAATATTTGGTTCCCACTAGGATCTGTTATGCCGACCTCAATTGTAAATTGTTGAGTATCTGAAGAGTAATCCCCTTCTAATACAACGCCTTTTGTGCCTACTATCCCGTTAGTTGCATTACTAGAAAGAGTGATACCTAAAGTGTCTGTAGGTGGTGAAGCGACATCACTTTTAATCAAAGTTACTTCAGATAAGTAAGCTCTTACTCCATCCGTAACTGTAATATCTAGATCTAAATTTCCATCTGTAATTAAACTTGGAGAAATATTACTGTATTTCGTTATTTTCTTATTTTTATAAATTTTAGTTGCTTTGAAATTGACGCCATTAACTGACTCGATCTGCTCTGTCAATTCTTCTAATTCATTAAAATAAGTAAGCAATAGTTCATAGTTCGCATTTACATCTAAACCGGTAAAATTGACAGTTATACTTTCATCTGAAGAAGCAAAATGTACAGTTTCATAAGGCTTATTCCCCCAAGCTTGCGAAGCATCACCACTAACAACAGGTAACGGGATACCATAAGAAACTGAGTTCTCACCACCTGCGTTGAAATACGCATACTCAGTTCCATCAGTACTCGGTGAGCTAATATCAATAACCTCATTAACTTCATCACCACTGCCTTCACCTTCACCACCAGGACCATCCGTAGCACCCCACCAAATGTTGCTTAGCTCGATCGTTGTCGATGATTCACCATAGGCACCGTACCCGCCGTTAGCAAAGATTTCTCCGCCATCAACTTCTACAGCTCCACGATTAGCATAAATACCCGTCTCTGCATTTAAATAAGTTTTAACATCTTGTCCGGCAACATTCCCATAATAAGCACTGATACCATGC
>NZ_JAFEUN010000069.1 GCF_016900895.1 Parashewanella hymeniacidonis | reverse complement strand
AAGCTACGGTCTTTGAGATCGAGTGGTGATCTTGAAAAATATTGGGAGTATCACAAACAGCAATCGAAACAGAGATTATATGAGTGTGATTAAACACGTCGGTGTAAAAGACCCACACCCAATGAAGATGGCAGCACTTTTGGTTTAACAAAACCTGAAATTAAATATCTCATTAGCGGATCAGATTTTAAATTGATACCTTTTTAAGAAGAAAGTATGAGCAAAAAGATTTTGCAGGTGACGGTCAACATTGGGATGTTTACGACATTGTGGTTAAGAGAAACTAAGCCTAAAGGCCGTTCCCAATGAGTCACTGAGAAACAAAGCCCAAAATAAAATTTGGGTGTTGTTAACTAGAAACTTTAAAAATAGAAATCAGAAACTATTTCTTACGCCATGTTGTGCCGTTCGCACCATTTTCTAGTACTACACCAAGCGCATTTGCTGCATCTACATCAGAACCTTTAAGACGATTAATTTCACGAACCATATCAAACAATACTGAGTTCGCTTCAGGTGTATCTGATGACGGCGATTTTGATGAATTCTGAGAAGACTGCTTTAACCTATCTTCGTATTCCCGAAGTTTTGCCATAACTCTTGAATCAGCAAATTAGCATCTTTCAAATTGGCAGGTTATGGAGCGTCTTTTTCGAAGCATTTTTTCTTTTTCATGCGTACTTGAAAACACCATAAAAAGATCGTTCAAGTAACAATGTTAGATTAAGTGACTTGTTTCACAAAAAACAAGGGGGGCTTGGTGAATGGTTACAGTCATGGGTATATACTCTATAAGTATTGTTACTCTCTAAAACTTGGAGTCTTTAACGTTATGAAGTTTAAAATATTATTACTTGCTTGTTTATCGTTCATGTCTAATTCTATATTCGCTCAAACCTCTCATGTAAGAAAACCCCATAGTGATTTGAGTTTAGGTCTTGAAGAATCGATTGTCAGTGAGGTATCCAAGACATTACGAAATATGGATTACATACCCACACCTTTAGAATTAGGTGATATAGTCAGAAAAAACTTAAAGTTAGCGCCTATTTCTCTTCATATTGTCGTGGTACCTACTAATGGTGCAGTTGATTTAGTGACCGAAAAAGATGCAAATATTTCTCACCTAGAAGATATAATTTGGGAGTCACCCAATTATTTTACAAAATGGATAGGAGAAATTAATCACGTTGGTTTATGGTTGAATCGTTACAGAAATGCCGGTGTACCAGTGACAACAGAAGAAAAAAGAGGAGTACTTTTACCTAAAGTAGGTTCTTCTCATCATGTCCTAGAATTGTCAGATAATAAAAAAGCCATAAAATTTGCATCCCCGTATGACCTTGAAAGTCATTTATATTCTGCAAAAAATAAGCAAGAACTTAGAAAAAACCCAACGGCGATTCAAAACCAATATGCCAGAATTAGTGAACCAGGAAACAAACTTGCCATTGATGAACACAAAGGGTATGTCATTGGCGATCAAGATTTATATTTTGTAATACCAGAAGGCATTTCTACCGAAAATATGAGCAAGTCAAACAGCGATACAATGATTATGAGCACAGATACTATGCAATTATTTAATTGCTGGAATGGCTCAAGCTGGCGTGAAATATTAAAGTGGCGTAAAAATCAAAATATTGGGAACTAATTGTTATTACGAGTCATTTTAAGTTGGCTTTCATATCCAGTGATTTCTTTAATAGTCAATAATTCAATTTTGTTTATTGACTAGAAACTATGAAGGACAGTAACTCAACTACCCTTTAATCATTCGTGAACAAAGGGGAAAGTAATGAGTACCGTCCGTCATAGTTTCTAATAAAAATAAAAACTATTTCTTACGCCAAGTTGTTCCGTTCGGACCATCTTCTAGTACTACACCAAGCGCATTTAAACCATCACGGGCTTTATCCGCTGCTGGCCAATCCTTTTCAGCACGGGCACGGTTACGTTCAACGATTAAAGCTTCAATCTCAGCAACTTCATCTTGGTTGCCTTCACCTTGAAAAAACGCTTCTGGCGTTTGTTTTAGTAAACCTAAAACATCTGTTAGTTGCTTTAATTTTGCACCTAATGCATTAGCAGCAACAGTATCGGAACCTTTCAAACGATTAATCTCACGCACCATATCAAACAATACAGAGTAGGCTTCAGGTGTATTAAAGTCATCGTCCATCGCCTCATTAAACTTAGCGACAAATGCATCAGCTGCTGCAGGCTCAACGTTTAAATCTAAATCTTTAATCGCCGTGTATAAACGTTCAACAGCAGCACGAGCTTGATTCAGGTTTTCTTCTGAGTAGTTAATCTGACTACGATAATGGCCTGACAACAAGAAGTAACGAATTGTTTCAGCATCATAATGACCAAGCACGTCACGAATCGTAAAAAAGTTATCCAGTGACTTCGACATTTTCTCTTTGTCGATCATCACCATGCCAGAATGCATCCAGTAATTTACGTAAGAAGTATCATTAGCGCAGCAAGATTGCGCAATTTCATTTTCATGATGTGGGAACTGAAGATCTGAACCACCACCATGAATATCAAAATGGTTACCTAAGTTTTTGCTGTTCATTGCTGAACATTCAATATGCCAGCCTGGACGTCCTGGTCCCCATGGCGAATCCCATGTTGGTTCGCCTGGCTTAGACATTTTCCATAGAACAAAATCCATTGGATTTTCTTTAGCGTCTTCGACTTCTACACGAGCTCCGGCTTTAAGTTGCTCTATGTCTTGGCCTGATAAACGGCCGTAATCCGCAAAAGATTCTACACGAAACAGTACATCGCCATTTTCAGCCACATAGGCATGTTCTTTTTCAATCAAACGCTCAATCATCTCAACCATATCAGGGATATGTTCAGTCGCTCTTGGCTCGATATCTGGACGAATCATATTTAACGCATCAAAATCAGCGTGCATTTCACCAATTAAACGCTCTGTTAAGTCATCGCAAGACTCTTTATTTTCATTAGCACGTTTAATAATTTTATCGTCAACATCAGTGATATTACGATGATAATCTAAATTGTAGCCACTAAAGCGCAAATAACGTGCAATCATATCGAATGAAACAAAAGTACGACCATGACCAATGTGACAGAGATCGTAAATAGTTACCCCACACACGTACATGCCAACCTTATCAGCACGAATCGGTTTAAATTCCTCTTTTTTGCGGGTTAAGCTGTTGTATATTTTCAACATTATCGATCTCTTTATTTTAATGGTCATACATATATTGGAGCCAAATCTAGTGAAACTCCAAATCCATGAGCAGGAAAGTTTATCATGTGTGCAGACTTAGTGAATACTTCTCTTTATAGAATTTAGTAGTTAAGTTAAAATTAGGCCTTTATAACTTGATTACAGTATCCAAATGATCACATTACATACCAACTTTGGTGACATTAAAATCACTCTAGACTTTGAAAATGCACCAAAAACGGCTGAAAACTTCATGAAGTACGCAAAAGAAGGCTTCTTCGAAGGTACCGTTTTCCATCGTGTAATCGATGGTTTTATGGTCCAAGGTGGTGGTTTCACTGCTGATATGGAGCAAAAGCAAGGTCACGAAACTATTGAAAATGAAGCAAACAACGGCTTATCGAACAAAACGGGTACCCTTGCAATGGCTCGTACTCAAGCGCCACATTCAGCAAGTTCCCAGTTTTTCATTAATATTAGTGATAACACATTCTTAGACTTCAAGTCAGAAACACTACAAGGTTGGGGCTACTGTGTGTTTGGTGAAGTTATTGAAGGCATGGATGTTGTTGAAAAAATTAAAGGCGTGGCAACTGGCCGCAGTGGTATGCACCAAGACGTTCCACTAGAGCCTGTATTAATTGAAAAAGTATCGATCGAAGGTTAAATTCTTTAGATGACGACTTTATTTATTGGGGATCTTCACTTAAGTGATGATCTCCCTTATATCACAGATGCGTTTTATCAGTTCTTAGAGACTCAAGCTCGAAAAGCTGAGGCTCTTTACATTCTTGGCGATCTTTTCGAAGTTTGGCTAGGTGATGATGTGGCCGATGATCTAGCGATCAAAGTCGCTGAAAAATTAAAAGCGACATCTCGCTATACCCCGATCTATTTTATTAATGGTAATCGCGACTTTTTGCTGAGTTACCAATATGCTCGTATGGCTGGAATGAAAATACTGCCAGAAGTTGACACAATTACGCTTTATGGTAAAAAAACCGTAATTTTGCATGGAGATACGCTTTGTACACTCGATGTTGATTACCAAAAGTTTCGTAAACTTAGGAATAACCCAGCCATCAGATGGATTTATGCCACTATGCCCAATGGTATAAGACAATTAATTGCAAAACGAATTCGGGGTAAGAGCAATAAAGCCAATAAATCTAAAAGCCAAAAAATTATGGATGTAACACCATCAGCCGTGAAAAAACTTATGTCTGACACCGGTACTGTGCAGATGATTCATGGTCACACTCACAGACCTGGGTTCAATGACGTTGCTGAAGGAAAAGAGCGTATCGTTGTGGGCGATTGGTATGACGAAGGCAGCGTGTTAGAAGTTTCACCTAATGGAGCGATGTTAACAACACTGCCGTTTTGATTTAGGATTTCCAACGTGGATTTGGCTCTACATCCATAATTTCATAGCCTTTATCATTGATACATTGTTTAACTTGGGTGTGAACAGATTTGAGGTATGTAATCATTTTTTCGCTTCCAGATTCTCCACTCAATGTATCCACTCCCCAAAAGCAAACTGTATGTAAACGAGAAAGTTGGTCGACGGTTTTGCTAGTGTCAGTGTCATTTAATACCAGTTCCAAATGACGAGTGAACATATCCACTGTATTTAACGCTTTAGGGAATAAAGGGATCTTATCAGGCTTGGGTTGTTCAGGAGTTACATGTGGCCTCGGTCTAAACATGAAATTCTGCATTTTAAACTCAAGCTCTCCTTTAACACCCTCAGGCACTTTAGGAAGTTTATATACTTGCTTCAGCATCTTGGGGGTTAAAGACATGGTGAATTGGGCTTCTCTAGTATCACCACTATCTTCTTTTACTGAAAGTGTATTTACACGATCTGTAGTAATATCAAATTCATCGGTTAATTGCTGGCTCAAAGCAACTCTTTGTAAGTCATCTTCAAAATTAGGGGACTTAGTCAATTCTTCTGCCATACAAGGATAATCCTTAGCAAGAATCGCTAATTCAACAGCTTGTAAGGGATCGACATGAGCTAACCACGTGATACCCTCCATAATTTTTTTAGGCTCTACTTTTAATTTTGGAGATGCCTTTACTGACTCTAACAATGCGAATTCGATTGCACCGTTAATGGCATGTTTAAATTCAAATCGTTGTGGCTTTTCAGAGTTTTTGTCCGCTTCACCCTTTAATCTAGACATTTTTGCTTCAACTGAATCATAACCTGTTTTTGCAGTCGAATAATCAAACGGAAATGTACCTTCCCTATGCTGAGCTGCCAGAGTATCTTTAAAGTTTGCTGCTTCAGATAACCAATCTGAATTCAATGTTTCATAAGATGACTTAAAACTCGAATTAAATCGACCAACTTTGCTGTTTTCAGTACTTTCGTTCAAATGACTTTGTCGAAAATTTTGAAGAGGAATACCCTCACCAACTCTAGAAAGTGCCATAATTAAACCTTATATATAAATTAAAATCCATATAAAAGATTAATACTCTTCTCTTGTGCGCTCTAATTAATTATTTTTAATATAAAAATTAAGATAACATAACAATCGAGCTATTGAATATAGTACATATAAAAGACAAGAGGATGGGTTCTTAATTTTTCAAGACTATAGTTGTTACTTCAAACTTAATTAGCTCACAGAGTGCAAATGGCATATCGTTTTCGATGATTTATACCCATGATACCTGAAGATGCTCGATTTCAGCGAGAATGCACAACTTGTTAATCAAGGCGACAGTGTGCGGCAATAGTGAGCTATTGTTAGCACTGGCAACACAGAGTAACACGCTGTGCAACTCGCACTTCGTGGACTTCTCAGCACCAATTCTTCTTTGTTACATTAGCTCGAAAGAATCCCGATATTCCTTCGCTAATGCGCCTCAAAGAATTGGCGCTGAGAAAGTCCTGAAACATGCATCTTCAGGTATCATGGGTATAGGCAGCGTGTTAGAGGTTTCGCCTGATGGAGCGATGTTAACAACACTGCCGTTTTGATTTTATTTGGTGCGAGTATAGCTGGGTAAAGGCTGCATAACTAAGGGAACCTTTAATCGAACAGCTTTTTCTTCAAGCTCTTGTTTTAGTTTCTTTATATATTGGTGAGTAGCTTGTGCCGTTCGATGCTTAGCCAGTGTGGACGAGTCAATTTTAGGATCTCCACTTTGTGCTTCTACGACCAAATGCATCAACTCAGGTGGGATTTCAACACCTTCCTGCTTCCAGTCTGAGGCAGCTTTTCTCCCTGCTCTCATATCTTCAACTTTAGTTACCTCTCTAGAATGAGGGATATCTCTCTCAAAAACTTTACACGCAAAGTGTAAGTTTACTAATTTATGGCCTATATTCTTATCGGTTTTTTGAGCTCTAAAGACAGCATCAACGCTTTCTCTGAATGAAAAATTATCTTCATTGAATTTAGGAGTAAAAAGCGCCAAAGGCTTACAAAATTCACTATACGGTTTGTATTTATAAGTATGATTTTCAAGTGCGTTATCCAAATAAGCTTCAACATCAGAAGCTAATGCAGGAGCTTTGGGGGCAACCTGAAAAAAAATTGGAAAAGATGAAGAGCTCTCAGGAACGCTCATCGAAAGTGAATCGAGTAATTCGCTTTGAGATGACGTATTTTCCTCGGCGGTATAACCCGGAGAATCAACCTCAAACTCAAGTCCTCCTCCACCAGCTGCAACATATCGCCCCTGTTGTTGCTGATCAATCTCTAAAAGTTGACTCATAATTGTTTGAAAAGGAAGCTCTGCAGAATCAAAAATACTTCCACCACTACCCCCTGAACCATTTAACTCTTTAATGCTCTCTTTCCAGAGTTTCAACTGACTACAACCCTCTGCATAGGCCATATAACGAAGTAACTTAACACAATCATGACGAACTTCAGATAATGGACGAGCTTGCGAATGAGTATAACCTCTAGCCGTCGTCTGTGGATCTAGAGTAAGCAATTTTTTATGAAGCACAAAGCTGAAGTCAACATGATCTCTTTGTCGGTTAAATTTTGTATGTTTTGCAACATCAGCAAACCCACTATCTTCGTAACTAAATGGAACGAGTCCATCGTCATATGCAGCTGCCCACTTAGTTTCGAACTCACCTTGAGATATATGCTCATTCAGCCAATCATCTCTTAATTCGTCACACTTATCTGCAACGACAACAGAATGCCCAGGGTTATCGAGTGCAGTTCTATTATATGTAGGTTGGGTAGAGTGTAACTGGCTTCTTTTAGATGAAGAAGTACTATAATGTGATGCGCTAGAAGCACCAAAGCGATCCTCCCCCTCAAGCCCCTCAAGGCCACTAGCTAAACTTTGCTGTTGATAAGTAGTATCTAACCTTTGTAAGGAGTAACCATTCGGACCTGACATTTTAATCCCCTAAAAATAAAATTAATAATTTACAAGATATTAAAAGAGATTAATCCTCATTCTTGACTATACCTAATTAATAAAATTTAACATTAATAATAAATAAGTTATGGCGAATTCAAAGATGGAAGAACCAAGCATTTTCATCTAAAAATTAAAGTTCATCCCTGATTTATAAAGCTATTTATATATAAAAAACATAAAACAAGACTGTATTGCACTTGAAATCAATCAAGCGCTCTATTTTATACTGTTAGTAAATGCTTAGTTTAAATTAAATTATAGTTAAACAGGAACTCCACTATGAAACTTAAAGTCAAAATCATTTGATGTAATAAGCTCTGCTTCAATTTCGCCAAATCGCTGTATTCGCCCAGTGATATCTCCACCTGCAATTTCTTCAGCCAGTGTTAAATAATCTTGATAATGGCGAGCTTCACTTCGCAATAGTGAAATGTAAAAGTCTCCCAGTCGCTTATCAACATGTGGAGCCAGTACTGCAAAGCGTTCACATGATCGAGCTGAGCAATAAATCGCCTTAATCGAGGCGGAAATAGTGCAATTTAGTCATCTAAATAAACTATTTTTAACACAGAGTAAGGCGATTTAGACTCAGCCCGTAGGGCAATGGTTATTTTTAACGCTATCTGCATTGTCACTGCGCTCATTTAGAAGAACTAAATAACGCTTGTTCCGCTTTGCTATCGTCAAAAAATAATCATTGCTGAAAATATCAACAAAGATCAACAGCCCCTAAAGAATTTGAGAAATAAATCGTATGACGTGAGTAACTCCTAAAAAGGAGTATATACCCATTATGATACCTGAAGATGCTCGATTTCAGCGAGAATGCACAGCTTGTTAATCAAGGCGACAGTGTGCGGCAATAGTGAGCTATTGTTATCACTGGCAACGAAGAGTAACAAGCTGTGCAATTCGCACTTCGTGGACTTCTCAGCGCCAATTCTTCTTTGTTACATTAGCTCGAAAGAACCCCGATATTCCTTCGCTAATGCGCCTCAAAGAATTGGCGCTGAAAAAGTCCTGAAACATGCATCTTCAAGTGTCATGGGTATAAGATCACAGAGCTTATGAAGCGTCAAATTTTCTTGGCTTTTTAGTGTCGACTGTTTAACTTATGTTCGAGATCTTGCCTTGGAATGGGATCTTAATTGTTCAAGACTATAGTTATTACTTCAAACTTAGTTAGCTCACAGAGTGTAAATGGCATATCGTTTTCGATGATTTAGTATGACGAAGGCAGCGTGTTAGAGGTTTCACCTAATAGAGCGATATTAACAACACTGCCGTTTTGATTTTACATATTAACTTTCTGATTTATATTACTTCAGGTAAATCAAAACAATATAAACATATACCTAACTCTTTAGCCTTGCATTCTAAAACCGGGATAAGTTCTTTTAAATAAAGCTGTGTATGAAGAAGACCTATAAATTTTTCAGTACTAGCACCAGGCAATAATTCTTTTAATAATTTAGTACTGCTTTTTATGCTTTCAACAGTAGATACGTCACCATGTACATTAATATTTAGCTCTTTGAAGTCTTGCCTAGCCGGAATATCTCTTTGTAAAACTTTACAAGCCATATGTAATTGAAATAAATCTCTACCATATTCTTCACTGTAATTTTTTTCAGCTAAAACTTTTTCTACATTACTTGCAAAACCTGTTGCTTTAAATGAATCAGAAAACAAGGGGTAAGATGGTGCACTGCGGATACTTGGATCAAATTTATATGTATAATCCTGTAATGCACCTCCCTCAGTGTCAAGGCATAGCCGCGTTTGCATATTCATTTCAGGAGCAATCAATTTAACTGACGTTCTTGGAACACTTGATTGAACTGAATGTTGTAAGGAAGTCATAAGCGATGACGATGTGTCGCACGATATTAGAAAATCATCCCTTTCCCTAGATGATTGACAAAAATCAATTTGACCTGAGCCACATATCATTTGTCTGGGATTGATCTGACTACTTATTTCAACTTGCTTCCTATTAATTTCTTTTAAGTCACTTAACACATCATAATAGTTTAACCCTCCAGTTCGAAAAATTGTTGTTTGATTATTTAAATCTTCAAGGGCATCCTCCCAGAGTTTAGAACCCTCACCAGTTTCAACATGGGCTAAATAATGTAAACAAAGCAAAGCTTCGGTTATGTTTTGACTTCGATTTGGTTTATTTAGATTTAAACTTTTTGTTAACAAATAGAGTTTCGCTTGGACTGAAAACTTAAAAGGAGCAGCAGAGCACGAGTCAGAAAGATTCGCTTTATTATAAGTACGTTCATCTAATATATCTTTAGCATCGAACGGTACTAAATGAAGATCTCTTGCATTCTCATATGCTTTTCTAAACTCATCTTCTGTAACTTTAGGCTCTGTCCATAGATCATTTAATATCCCGTAATTTTCTTCGATATGTGGATCAAAGGGGAGGATAGGTTTACAAACAGGTTCATAGCCTGCAAGTGGGATTCTACAATCAAAACAATCAGGCAATGGTGGCATTGATGAAGGTTCAGCTAATGAAGTTGTAGATTGGCTCGCTGCTGGAACTGAACTCGAAGTCGGATACATACCACTCCCAGTAAACGCAGTGCTTCTCAATAATTCAGTTTGCGTTTGTCTATGCGCCCCCTCATGAGATCTCGAAGCTCCATCAGGCTGAGAATGAAAAGACATCTGTTGCATTGAATGCATTGAATGCTCAAAGGGTACCCTTCCTGTAGCCATTTCGTTCACCTTAAATAAAAAATGAGATTTTAAGTACAGGCTAGCCCTCATGATTTAAGAAACCTAATTAATTAAATTTAATAATTTTAGTTGATAAACTAATAACTAACAGAATATGGAAGTAGAAATTCCAGTTTCCGCTGTAAGGAGCAATAAATCGAGTGGCTTGATCATTTTTATAAGTCAAAAATATTCTAGGGGCTGTTGATCTTTGTTGATATTTTCAGCAATGATTATTTTTTGACGATAGCAAAGCGGAACAAGCGTTATATTAGTTCTTCTAAATGAGCGCAGTGACAATGCAGATAGCGTTAAAAATAACCATTGCCTTCGGGCTGAGTCTAAATCGCCTTACTCTGTGTTAAAAATAGTATATTTAGATAACTAAATTGCACTATTTCCGCCTCGATTAAGGCGATTTATTGCTCCGCTGAATTATTAAACAAAGTTCAACAGTCCCTAATGTAAAAACTTAAAAAAGCCTTATGAACCAGTTAAAGATTAAATTAACGTTAAACAGGAACTCCACTATGAAACTTAAAGTCAAAATCATTTGATGAAATAAGCTCTGCTTCAATTTCGCCAAATCGCTGTATTCGCCCAGTGATATCTCCACCTGCAATTTCTTCAGCCAGTGTTAAATAATCTTGATAATGGCGAGCTTCACTTCGCAATAGTGAAATGTAAAAGTCTCCCAGTCGCTTATCAACATGTGGAGCCAGTGCTGCAAAGCGTTCACATGATCGAGCTTCGATATAGGCACCAATAATTAGCTTGTCGATTAAGGTATCAGGCTCATAACTGGTAACGTTTCGAATCATGCCTTTTGCGTATCGGCTTGAGGTAATGTTTTCGTAATGAATATCAAACACTTCCATTAATTCTAACACTTGATAAAAGTGATGCAGTTCTTCTTTAATCAGTAACACCATTTTATCAATTAAGTCTTGTCCGTAAGGTGTACCTGATTTAGGTAACATAGATTTGGTTAGCGTATTGTGTTTTACCAGTTCACGCCAATCACCTTCTTTGCGGTAGGCGAAACTTTCAAATGGCTTTAACCATTCCAATAAAGCATCACCACTTTCTTTATCAACCGCATACTTACGAATTAAATACATTGCACTTTGAGCTGCTTTTAACTCACAAATAAGATGGTCTAAAAGAACGATTGAAAGGTTTTCAGGTTTTATTGCTTCATCGATCCACGCTTGTGGTGTTTCACATTTTAAAAATGATTTAATTGGTGCTAACAGCTCTTGCAACTTTTTATCCTAAATTCGCCATTTAACGCACCTGAATATTAACACAATTGCCTATGAATTAGAGTCCCATTAATAGTGTCAATTCAACACACACCATAAAAGTTTAAGTGTCATTTAAACATGCGCAAAAAATTAACTTCTTGACTAGCTGCCTGTTTTGTTTAATAAATAAACTATATCAAATAAAACTGATATAGAACTTGTCAGGCTGACAAGTCGTAGTGGTAGTAAAGACGTGCGATTGTCTAAACCATTATTTACTGGGAGTTGGTTAAGGCAATTGATGGCCGTATTCTACGAAGTAGGTGCATAAGCACCTGAACATAGGTTTCTTAAGATTTTCTAGTGCCTAGTTTTAGCGCTTTAAGGCGTTGCAATTTTGGTTACATAGCTATGGCTATGATACCGACTTTGTGCCTTGTATAGCACTAAACCTAACCACAATAGTCATAAAAAAACTTATCGACAGGTACTTTAGTGCTGGCATTGGAAACCAGTGAATAATGAAAAAGGACAATTATAATGATCTTGAACCACCTCATGGGTTTATACACTCACCCGAAAAAAGAGTGGCATACTATTGAACAAAACCATGAGTCACTCACGAGTAGCTTAAGCCATGTAATCTTCGTAGCACTGATACCCGCGATCTGTGCCTATATCGGAGCCGCTCATATTGGTTGGAATCCAGCAGTTGATGGCGAAAAATTATTCTTAACCGACCAAAGTGCAATGTTATTGTCCGTCGGTATGTATTTTGGTTTAATTGCAGGTGTATTCGCACTTGCTTATCTTGCATTTTGGATGGCAAGAACATTTGATGCTAAGCCTACTTTTACGCAAACTTTAGAACTTGCTTCTTATACTGCAACACCATTATTTATGGTTGGTCTCTCAGCACTCTATCCTGAGCTTTGGTTTATGATGGTAGTGGCTCTGGTCGGTATTACGTATTCCATATATTTACTGTATACGGGTGTACCTATCATCATGAATATTCCCGAGGAAAAAGGCTTTATCTATGCGAGCTCGGTAGTAACTTGTGGCCTCTGCCTACTAGTAGCACTAATGGCTGCGAGTGTGATTTTATGGAGTAATGGCTTCGGGCCTGAAATAGCCAACTTTTAGCCTTAATTTAAGACGGTTTAGTGACAAAAATGCCAGTCGATAGACTGGCATTTTTAATGTTAACTTGGCCTTAATCTAACCAGCAAAAGTATCTCTTAATGCCACTGTTAAGTTGAACACTAAGTGATCAGCAGAGGAGTCTTTGCTATCAGCACAGAAATAGCCTTCACGTTCGAATTGATATGCTTTTTCAGCTACTGCATTCACTAAACTTGGCTCAACAACGCCGTACTTTATCTCTAATGAGTCAGGGTTAATGACATCATCGATAGATTCTGCTGCCGCAGGATTAGCGTCAGTAAATAAGCTATTATATATGCGGAATTCAGCTGGTTTAGCATGGGTAGCTTCAACCCAGTGAATGACACCTTTTACTTTACGACCATCTGCTGGGTTCTTGCCCAAAGTTTCAGGATCATAAGTGCAATATACCGTTGTTACGTTACCAGCATCATCTTTGTCACAACGCTCTGCTTTGATTACATAAGCATTACGAAGGCGAACTTCTTTACCAAGCACTAAACGCTTGTATTTTTTATTGGCTTCTTCACGGAAGTCAGCCGCATCAATATAAAGTTCACGACCAAATGGTAGTTCACGTACACCTAATTCTTCTTTATTAGGATGAGCAGGCGCACTCAGCATTTCGACTTGAGCTTGCTCATAGTTCTCGATGATCACCTTAATCGGCTCAAGCACTGCCATTGCACGCGGTGCATTTTCGTTTAAATCTTCACGAATACAGGCGTTTAACATGCCGACTTCAATTAAATTGTCTACTTTGGTAACACCAATACGCTCACAAAACTCACGAATTGATGCTGGGGTATAACCCCTACGACGCAAAGCAGCAATGGTAGGCATACGGGGATCATCCCAACCAGTAACAATCTTACGTTCTACAAGATCATTCAGCTTACGCTTTGACATCAAAGTGTATTCTAAGTTGAAACGAGAAAACTCATATTGACGAGTACGGTCTGGTTTTTGGAAATCATCCAAGTTGTCCAAAATCCAATCATAAACACGGCGATTATCTTGGAACTCTAAAGTACAAAGAGAATGAGTGATGTTTTCGATTGCATCCGAGATACAGTGAGTAAAATCGTACATTGGGTAAATGCACCATTTATCACCCGTTTGATGGTGTTCAGCAAAACGAATACGGTAGATAACCGGATCTCGCATGCACATAAACGACGAAGCCATATCAATTTTTGCACGCAGAGCACATTCACCCTCTTTGAATTCACCCTTACGCATTTTTTCAAATAATGCTAAGTTTTCTTCAGGCGAAGTGTCACGATAAGGGCTGTTTTTACCAGGCTCTTTCAGTGTACCGCGGTATTCACGTGTTTCATCTGCGTTCAAGAAACAAACATACGCTAAGCCTTTATTGATTAATTCAACAGCATACTGATGAAGTTGATCAAAGTAGTTCGAAGAATATCGAACATCACCTTCCCATTGGAAACCTAACCATTTCACGTCTTCCTGAATCGACTTTACATAATTAATGTCTTCTTTTTCAGGGTTAGTATCATCAAAACGTAAATTACATTTTCCCTGATAGTCTTTAGCGATACCAAAATTCAGGCAAATAGATTTCGCATGACCGATATGCAAAAAACCATTCGGCTCTGGCGGGAAACGAGTGTGAACTTGAGAGTGTTTACCGCTATCAAGATCATCATCTATGATATTACGAATGAAGTTACTCGGACGTACTTCGGTGTCCACATGGTCCATGAAATTCCTCTTTGCGAACTATAAATTGAGACTAAATAACATCGCATGATCCTACAGTTCAGCTGTAGATACAATGCCCCTTTTTAAAATCTTTGATAAAAAAAGCGACCATATGGTCGCTTTTTTCAAATATCGAATAAATTTTAGATTATTCTGCGACAATTCTGACATTTGGAATTATCTGTTGGGCTTTTTTGCCCTTCTTCTTTAACCATAAATAAAAGACGTACAGTGCAACTATAAAGAAGACAACCCAAGCCACGGATTGAATTGGGTGCTCTTTAATCGTCAATAACTGATAACAAATGGTTGCACTACCATAAGCTAAACCTAACGTCCAAAATGCAGCAAATCTTGCCCATTTAGCCCCAAACTCGCTGACTAAGGCACCAAGCGCAGCTACACAAGGTGTATAAAGTAAGATAAAGAGTAAATACGAGAACGCCGCAGCTTCTGATCCAAACCCTTTTTGGATCGCCGCATAAGTTGTTGTATCAACTTCTTGCTCTTCTGCAGCTTTATTTAAATCAGTTACATCACCCACATCCATTGACAATGGATCTTCAAACTTAATACCAAATAAATTTGCAGGAATGGTTTTAACGGCTTCTGTAAAGCTATCACTCAAGGGTGTTAATTGATCATCACTTGCTGAAGGGCTGTATAAGTTATTCAAAGTACCAACAACGACTTCTTTAGCAAATACGCCAGTAATAATACCAACTGTCGCTTGCCAGTTATCTTCTTTCAAGCCTAGTGGTTCAAACACTGGCGTGACTTTTTGGCTGGCAACACTTAATACTGAATTACTGGTATCTTCATTACCAAACGAACCATCAACACCAATTGCGTTAATAAAGTTCAGAATAGTCACTACGATTACTATCGTTTTACCTGCACCAAATAAAAAGCTCTTCGTTCTCTGCCAAGTTCTTCGCATTACAGGCATAAATTTTGGCATTTCGTAATCAGGAAGCTCCATAACAGCTGTGCTACTTTCACCAGGTAAAACAGTGACACGCAATAGTAAACCAGTACCTACAGCAGCAAGAATACCAATGAGATACAAGAGGAACACCATATTCTGACCCGAATGAGGAAAGAATGCGGCTGCAAACAATGCATAAACAGACAAACGAGCGCCACAAGACATAAACGGTGCCATCATACCTGTCACTATACGTTCACGTTCGTTTCCGAGTGTGCGAGTAGCCATGATTGCAGGTACATTACAGCCGAAACCAACAATCATTGGCACGAATGCCTTGCCCGGTAATCCAATTTTGCTCATTAGCCCGTCGACGACAAATGCCGCACGAGCCATATAACCAGAACTTTCAAGTAAAGAGAGCACAAGAAACAAGGCTGCAATAACAGGAATAAAAGTAGCAACGGTTTGGATACCTTGGCCCACACCGCCAGCTAATATGGTTACTAACCAAGCAGGCGTGCCGAAATTAGAAAGAAGCGCGCCAAAGTGATCGACAAATAATGCACCCGCTGAAATATCAAAGAAGTCAATAAAAGCACTGCCCACGTTAATACTTAACATGAACATCAAGTACATCATGAATAAGAAAACAGGAATTCCTAGAATTGGATGTAACGCAAACTTGTCAAACTTATCAGTAAAGGTAACCACCTTTTGAGATCTAACCGATTTTGAAATTACTTCATCTATAAACTGATAACGAGCGCTTGCAATTAAGGTTTCAAGATCTTGCCCGCCTGAAGCTAAAACTGAAGAATGGCAGTCTTGCTTTTTAGTGATGAGTGTAAGTGCATGACCTCGAGTAGCAGCACCATTCTCAAGTTGTTGAGCTATCTCTCTTTCAACAATTTCATCATATTTAATTGATGAGGTGATTTCTTTAGAACTGTTCTCTAAAGTATCAGCAATGATGGCTTTAACTTTAGCAATGTCTTTTTCATTTTTAGAGCAAACGGCTATAACAGGACAGCCAAGTCTCGTGCTTAGCTCATCAGTATTTATGTCAATATTTCTTTTTAATGCTACATCGTACTTGTTGAGTAAAACAATAACGGGCTCACCAAACTCTATAAGTTGAGTTGTAAGAAATAAGTGCCGCTCTATATTACTGGCATCAACAAGGTTGATAATACAATCAACAGTAGTATCCGCTAGGAATTCTTGTGCAATCTTTTCATCAATTGAACAATCGCAACTTTCATTCGCTGCGGTAAGATCATAAATACCTGGAAGATCGGTAAGATTGATTTTCAAGTCATCAAGCTCAAAGCGCCCTGTTTTTTTCTCAACAGTCACACCAGACCAATTGCCTACATGTTGATTTGCACCTGTTAATGCATTAAATAAAGTGGACTTTCCAGCATTAGGGTTACCGACGGTAACGCAATTGTAGTGCTTACTCATTTAGTTACCTCAATCGCACTCGCTAACTCTGCACGCAAACACAGACGACTTCCTCTGACTTCAACTTCTAAACCGCTTCCCATCGGTGCACGTCTGACCATAAGAATTTTTGTCAAAGGTGTAATGCCCATAGATAACAATTTACGTTTTATAGATTGGGGCATTTCATCATCCCCGACTCTTGCGACAATACCATTGTCACCAGGGCTGAGTTCGCTCAACTTCATTTATTTATTGCCTTGTCACAGGTTTAACCAAAACAACAGGCGAGTGTACCTGTTGCTATTTGTGTTTACTTTTAACTGGATCAAATTCCAGCCTAATCGTTAACGATAATAATTTTCAATTACAATTGCTATTATGTGATAAATAATGAAATTAATAAATAACAAGAAATAAAATGAATCAAAATTAACGATTTTAGTTAAGAAACTGTTCAAACTTTATCTAAAAATTTCTCCCTAATA
Source organism: Parashewanella hymeniacidonis (assembly GCF_016900895.1). Lineage (GTDB taxonomy): Bacteria > Pseudomonadota > Gammaproteobacteria > Enterobacterales > Shewanellaceae > Parashewanella > Parashewanella hymeniacidonis. Next base: position 8,058 of record NZ_JAFEUN010000069.1, on the reverse strand, counting down.
TGCAATGCAACACTAAGTAACACAGTAGGTTATTTCACCAATCAACCATGATTAGGTCTTTTATTTGCAATTTAGATCACACTACAGAATTAACATCCTTGATGTATTTATTTCTCAGTTTTATAACCTTAAAAACTTAATCATTTCAAAATTAACTAATTGGTGAATATACGCCAAGTAGTTTCAATATCCATAAAACAATAATTTTCCGGGAGAAATCAATGCAAGCTAGAGGTGTATTAGCCAAAGCTGTTCGTCTTGCTATGATCGCAGGCGCTGCTTCTGCGTCTTTAACAGCCACAAACGCTTTTGCGGCAGAAGAAGGTGAAAAGGTAGAACGTATTCAGGTTACAGGTTCGAGAATTAAACGAACAGATCTTGAAACCGCAAACCCAATTACTTCAATCTCTGCTGAAGATCTTTCAAAACAAGGCTTTACAAACGTCCAAGACGCTCTTGAAAATCTTAGCTCAACAACTGGCGCTATTACTACTCAGTCTGTACATGGTTTCACCCCAGCGGCTTCTGCAATTAGCTTACGTGGTGCAGGCGCAAACAGAACACTAACCTTAATTAATGGTAAGCGTTTAAATCAATATCCAAAAGCACTTGGTGGAACCAGCAACTTTGTTGATACCGCTAATTTACCAATGGAAGCAGTAGCTCGTATTGAAGTATTGAAATCAGGTGCTTCGGCTATTTACGGTGCTGATGCTGTGGGTGGTGTAGTAAACATCATCTTAAAGAAAGATTTTGAAGGTATTGCACTAAAATATCGTCATGGCGACACCACCCAAGGTGGCGGAATGAATGATAGATTTGCCTTATCTCTAGGTTCTAGTAACGATAGAGGTAACTTATCTTCCTTTATCGAATTTAGCAGTTCAGAACGATTAAAGGCTACTCAACGTGCTGATTTTGGTTTAGATACGGATAAAGTGCCATACAGTGAATACTCAAGCTACAGCTCATACGGTTCTCGTATAGCTGGCGGCAAGAATACAGGTGGTCAACGCCAACTTACTGCTGATGAATGTACAGCAGGTGAGTTTTTATGGGACGAAGAAAACCTTCGTTGTGGTTATGACCGAACTAAACAGAGAGATTTAGGCCCTGAAAATTACCGTTTTATCAGTACAACAACGTTTAATTATGAATTGAACGATGACACTTCCTTCGTTGGTCGTATTGATTTCGCAAAAGCAAAATCGACAACTCATATCGAGCCTAGCGCAACAAATGATGTAGATGTAGTGATTGATGGCGACGATTTAACTGTTAATGTTGATGGGTTGACTAAAACTTATAAAGGCCAAAAGAACGTTGCACTAGGTGGTGATTTTGCTGATGCTAAAGATGGTGAATACGCATACATTCGTCGTTTGCATGAACTTGGCCAAAGACAGACAGAAACAAATACACAAAACTATTTTGGTAGTTTCGGTTTAGAAGGCATGTTGGCTGATGAATACAGTTGGGACGCTTCCGTAAATTACGGTAAGACGGATCTTGACCAATTCAACTCAGGATATACCACGTATCAAAAACTATTTGACTACGTTACTGAAGGTAAATACGGCCAATCTCTACTAGATCCAATCTCAGAAAGTGCTGCATCTGATATGCAATACTCTCCTATTATTCGTGCATCAACAAATCAAACCAACATCCAAGTGAATATCTCGGGTTTTGCATTTGAGTTACCTGCAGGTGATGTTGGCTTTGCCGCAGGCGCTGAGTGGACAGAAATGGAGTATCAGTCGTCTTCAGATTCAGAATCAAGCTCAGGTAACGTTGTTGGTTCGGGTGGTTCATCAGGTGAAGGTAAGCGTCGTTTTTGGGCTGTTTATTCTGAACTTGAAGCGCCACTTTTAGATGAACTCACCATGAATCTAGCACTACGTTACGACAGATACAGTGACTTTGGTGGAAACTTAACGCCTTCAGTCAACTTTGAATACCGTCCAACTGATGAGTTATTGGTGCGTGCTTCTTATAACAAGGTGTTCCGCGCACCAGATATGCAACGAGTGTATGGTGACCCAACAGAAGGGTTTACCCAAGTCATCGATTATAAGCGCTGTGCGGAATTAGGTGGCACGCCAGGTGAAAAAAGTGCTAACAACGAAATCAGCGAAGTATGTAATGAATTACATATTGATTCAACAAACGGCGCAAACAAGGACTTAGACGCAGAAAAAGGCTACTCAGTTAACGTAGGTACCGTTTATAGCGACGACGAACTTAATATTTCTGTCGATCTCTGGAAGTGGAAACTAGATGGCATTGTTAGTACGGTAAGCGCGAGCAAAGCGGCTCGTGAGTATGAAGATTATGAATTCATGATCACCAGAGATGAAGACGGTAAAATCACTCATATCAACTCGACTGCGCGAAACCTTGCCTTCCAAGAAGTTACAGGTCTTGATTTAGAAGCCGGATATGCTTTCGATTTGAATGATCTCGGTGAGCTAAACATTAAAGTTAACGGCTCTTACCTCATAGACTCACAAAGCCAAGTTGATCCTACTGCTGATGTTTTGGATGACATCGCTGAGGGTGGTTTACCAAAATATAAAGGTAATGTGCAATTCACATGGAAGCTGGAAGATTTCCAAACGACCTTAGGTGCATATCATACGGCTCGCCATAGAGGTATCTCATACAGCCCTGATACACCATATGAAACAGCATCACACACAAAATGGAATTTAACTGGTACTTATTATGTAAGTGAAGACATAGTCATTAAATCAGGTGTCATCAATTTATTTAATAAAGCACCAAACTTCGACCCAACATATAAAAGTTGGCCACATTACGACCGTTCATTATTTAATGCACGTGGTAGAGAGTGGTTCGTAGAAACTGAAGTTAAGTTTTAGTTTTATTTGACGAAATAATTTATTAACTAAAAAAAGCGACCGCTCGGTCGCTTTTTTGTTCTGTATAATAAATGTTAAATTAATTTATATTGTTAAATCTTTGAAATTTGTTTCCTGTTATCTCTTTCTTATAAATGCGAAGCAATTGCCACAGTCAAAAAATTTATATTGTGAACAATAGCTCACTCTAACTAATAAAAACCAAATTATCGCTTAAAATACCATCAAACGATCTTATTTCTTGATTTTTTACCCATCCAACTCAATAAAACAAATAAAAAACAATTAGTAAACATATTAAAAACATTTACACATATTAATTATCATTAAATGTTAATTAAACATGATTAATATGTATAAAAAGCACTTTATTAAACATTTATTTAACTTTATCAGGTGATTATTTATATATTTGTTAATTTTTAACATATTCAAAACCACGTTTAATAAGATATACAAAGTTGAAGCCATATTAGTTATATGTTTATATCCGGTTATGCGAACAATATTTATGTTTTATTAACTTATTTAACTTTTTTCATAAATAAGCAGTTCTCATAAATAAAAATAAAAAACATAAAAAATTAATCACACATTAAAACAGTGATTGATAGGGAGTAATATAATGAAAGCTCAAGATGTATTAACTAAAGCTGTACGCTTAGCATTGTTTGCTGGCGCTTCTTCAGCTGCATTGACGTCAACAGCAGTAATCGCTGAAGAAGACAAAGTTGAACGCATTGAAGTTACCGGTTCACGTATCAAACGTACGGACTTAGAAGGTTCTTCTCCTGTAACAACTATTGATGCTTCTGCAATCGAAAAAACAAGTGTATTGAGTGCAAGTGATCTACTAAGACAAAGTAACTTAAACTCTTTCGGTTCTTTCTCTGAGCGTTCTGGTAGCTCAGCCCAGTCTCAAGCGAGTATTAACCTTCGTGGTGCTGGTGATGACCGTACACTTGTTCTTTTAAACGGTAAGCGTATGCCAGGTTCGCCTACACTAGGTGGCACAGCAGTCAACTTAAACGTTATTCCAACAGCTGCAATTGAACGCATCGAAGTACTAAGCGATGGTGCATCTGCTGTTTATGGTTCAGATGCAATTGCAGGTGTTGTAAACATCATTCTTAAGAAAGACTTCGAAGGTCTTGAGGTTTCTGCTACAACTTCAGAGCCAACAAAAGATGGCGGTGAAGAGTGGAAAGCACATGTTGTTGGCGGCATGACAGGTGAAAAAGGTAATATTAGTTTCTCTCTAGAACACCTAAACCGTGACATTATTTTCCAACGTGATCGTTGGTATTCACGAGCTACAGGCCATGACTCAGCAAAATACAATGATACAACTGGCATTTCAATTTATGCCCGTAACTTCCTTGATTTAACTGAAGGAAGCTTCTCTCCTCTAGCAGCTTGTGACAACCCTAAAATGGTTGGCGGTGGTCACGTATTTGATGCTGATGACGGTGATTTTGTTTGTGGCTATGACTATACTTCTGAAGCCGCTGACCATGCTGCTCGTAGTTACACAGCTGGCTATGTAAATGGCGAATACGAAATTTCTGACGAAATCATTTTCCAAGGTCAAGGTCTATTTGCACGTAACGAAACTTTTGGTCGTTATGCGCCAGCAGCAGGTTGGTTCAAAGTTGGTGCTGGTGTTGTAGATGTACAAAACTATGATGAAAATGGTAAGTACGTCAACACAACAAAAAACACAAATGAAGGTCGTGTCTATTATCGTTTCACTGATGTTGGCACACGTGACACTACAACTGTAGATTACAGCACTGACATTCAGTTAGCTCTTGTTGGTGAGCATGATGACTTCGGTTGGGATGTGACATATCACTATGCATTACAAGAGTACAATTCATTCGGTTCAGGTTATGTTCACCGTCCTACAGTTGAAAAATATGTAGCTGATGGTACGTTTAACTTCGGTCCAGAAGGAAACTCTGCTGATGTTATCGCTGATATCACACATGACACGCTAAAGCGTGACACGATGAAGTTCCACAGCATTAATGCTGGCGTTACTTTTGAAGCTATTGAATTACCTGGTGGTATGATTGGTTGGTACTTTGGTGCAGAAGCACTTCAGTATGACTTCTTAGCTGATGTAGATGCGCAAACTGCTGCAGGTGATGTAATTGGTTCATCAGGAAATGGTTCTTCTGGTGACCGTAATGTAGTTGCTGCATATATGGAATCTGTACTTCCAGTAACTGATGAGTTAGAAGTAAACTTTGCTCTTCGATATGACGACTACTCTGATTTTGGATCTGCAACAACACCTAAATTGGGTTTACGTTACAAAGTCCTGGATAACGTTGTTGTTCGTGCTTCTTGGGGGCAAGGTTTCCGTGCTCCATCACTGACCGACTTATATGCTGCTGATTCATTCAGTGCCGACAGTGCAACGGATTATCACTACTGTAATGTTGTAGGTACACCAGCTAACAAGTGTACTTCTAAACAGTATGATGTAACTCGTAAAGCAAATGCGAACCTAGAAGCTGAAGAGTCGGATTTCTATAATGTTGGTATCATTTGGGACATTACTGATAACCTAAGCACAAAAGTTGAATACTATAATCTGAAAATTGAAAACGCAATTCAGTTTATTTCTCTTGATTCATTGTTGGAGCAAGAAAGAGCTGTTGGTTATGGAAACCTTAAAGAAGGTGAAATCAAGCGTGTAGGCGATGATGCTAACGGTAAGATCCTTTCTGCTGAAACTCCTCTAGTAAACGGTGCAGGTTTCGACACTGCTGGTATTGACTTCAACATCAGCTATACCGGTCTTGAAACTTCATTTGGTGAATTTGGTATTCACTATGATCAAAGTTATGTTCTAAAGTATGAAGAAGAAGAATACTTTGACGGTCCAGTTGTAGATAAAGTTGGCCGTGACGGATTACCTAGTCTTCGTATTACATCTACTTTAGATTGGAGCATGGACGATCATTATGCGTCATTAGTTGTAAAATATATCCACGGTCAGTATGAACATACTGTTCAAGGCAAAAATAGCGGCCACTTGAACTCTCAAACGACTATGGACTTCAACTATAATTACAGTGCTGATTGGAATGGTAGATTTAGCTTCGGTATCCGTAATTTAACAAATGAAGATCCTGTATTGGATTCTAACTTAGATTACAACGCAAGCTTATACAATATCTATGGTCGTACTTATACTATGACTTACACTCAAAAATTCTAATTGGAATTTTTAAGTAAGATACTCTAGCCCTGTATTAGCAGGGCTTTTTTATAACTAAAACATTCATAAACCAAAATTCACTCCCCTTCTCTTCTTACTCTGCGATAATTCGACTAATTGCTTCGAATCACTAATTATCTTATGGGTCGAGTAAATTCAGCGTCTAGCTTTAGAGTTTCATTTACTGACAATAACCAAGTCATTAATGTTGACGATCAAGATAAATCCGCATTTTCAATAAAATGTAACAGCTTTAATGGAAATTGGCAGAAGGTAACGTTCACGAACGGTAACAAAACTCGCCGATATGCCGTTAAGTTGGTGAATGACGTTGTTGTAGTCGCTGACGCTAATAAACATCTCAGGCGTTTTAAAAGCCTTTTTTGCTGCTTTTTTAGAGATCAATCGCTCTTTTTAAACGTTAAAGAAAAAGTTGTAGAGGCAATAAATACTCATGCTCTACCATCAAACTCATCTCAAGCAACATTAAATCCACCACCAAACTTGAATTCAAAAACATCTGCAGTAGTTTTTCCCTCTTCCGTTATTAAACCAGAAGGCAGCCCTGAAATTTCTGCGGTAGGTGCCAAGACACTCATTCCAAAAGCTGAAGTAAAGCAAAAAGCAGTCATTAGTGCATCACAGATTGCTCCTGCAGCAAAGGCATTCTGTAAAACAAAGAATCCTGTTTTCGTTTTTGATCTCGATGACACTTTGTATGTAAAAGAAGCTTGTAGAGACGGTTACCAAGTAGGAACGATTGAAGACGGTATTAATGATGAAATATTGAGAATTAAGAAAGAGTTCCCAGATGCACAGTTTATCGCTATTACCACTAGCGGCATGCCGAAAACTCAAGAAAAAGCAAAACAAAGTAAATTAGATCTGACTCAATTTAATGCTATTCACACTATATACACTGATTTGAACATTGTCGGGAATAATACTCGTCAAGTTAAATATGAACATGAAGGAGCAACATACCTCCGTGAAAACCTTTATCTACCATCTCAAACAATAGATGAAGGTTACGTTGTTTACGACAAAGGGAGCCGCTATTTAACATGTTGTAAACATTTAGGTATCGATCCAACGAACACTGAAGTAATATTTGTTGATGATCAACAACGAGAGTTAGACTCTATGGCAGTAATGGCCAATGAAAAAAATATTCGGCTTCTTAATTTACATTATAAAGGCGCTGCACTTAAACATGCTAATTTTACCCAAATTGATAGTCAGAGGAATACAGATTTAAGCGAAATAGATAAAGCTAAAGCCCTAAGAAATGCTGGTAGGGACGTAATCGAGTACGCAAACTTAAAAGCAGATTCAGATGACACTATGAACTTCATGGAATTAGAGCAGTATTTAAGCTTGATAGAAGCACATGTCGATAATTTAGATAAGGACGATCAAACGTCAACAATCGAAGCTACTAATAAATTTATCTTAACTTATAAAGATAAGCTAGAAGAAAACGAAATAATTAGAAAGTACAAAATGAAAAAATTAGGGAAATAATAAGAAATGTTACGCTTAATAAAGCTGAAAACTGATATCTGAAATAAATTTCAGAAAATTGATATCTGAAACAGATTCCAAAAAAATTGGTATCCCCTAGGGGATTCGAACCCCTGTTACCGCCGTGAAAGGGCGGTGTCCTAGGCCTCTAGACGAAGGGGACCCTGGACCGATGTTTGATTCATCTCTGAATATTTAATACCAGCTTCTGTAGGCTAAAAGCTGATACCGTAGCGTTAAATGAACATTAAACCCATAAAACACGAAAATTGGTATCTGAAACAGATTCCAAATAAATTGGTATCCCCTAGGGGATTCGAACCCCTGTTACCGCCGTGAAAGGGCGGTGTCCTAGGCCTCTAGACGAAGGGGACCCTGGACCGATGTTTGATTCATCTCTGAATATTTAATACCAGC
>NZ_JAFEUN010000068.1 GCF_016900895.1 Parashewanella hymeniacidonis | reverse complement strand
TTGACCATAGATCTTGGTTGAAAATTGACATGATGCGTTGCCTTATCTAGTGTAATTTACTGATCAGATCAACGAAACGATAATAAGTTCAATTTCCATAATATTTGTGTAGAAGAGTCAGGTTGAAGTCACCTGACTTGCCTCAAATTCTTTGGTTGTCGATTCATCAATAACTTCAAATTCTTCAAACGTTGACATTGCTTTTTCATTTCTTAATGCAATTTCAGTTCTTATTAGCCAGAGAACGTTTGTACAATTATGATCTTTAGCAACTTGATAAACCGTTTCTCGACGGAAATTAGTAAGAGAAAGGTCTAACCCTGCTTTAATCAGTGCTTGAAAAGTTTCATAATGATTCATTTTTGCTGCAAAGTGTGAGAGAGGTTCATCTACAATCCGAATATCAAAATCAACTCCATTTTGACAAAGCCATTGAACAGCAGCACTTCGCTTATTTAAAATTGCAACATATATTGGTGTATTAGTTATGGTGTTACCTGAATTTACACTTGCACCATGTTTCAGTAACTTTTGTGCAGTTTTGATGCCTCCTTTTTCAATGCAAAGGCTCATGCACGTCCAATTCCCCCTTTTTGATATTGCATCAATTTCTCTAATAGGACAGTACTCTAATAATGCGTCAATTGCCTTCTGATTTGATGTTGCTACTGCCTTTTGCAGTGGAGTATATCCTTGAAAATCTTCAACTGCATTTGCATCGGCTCCAGCCATTCCAAGTAACTTTATGTTTTCATTTGCCCCATGTAGACTTGCGATATGAAGTGCTGTTTGACCTGCTGGAGTTTTAAAATTCAATTTTAAATGTACTACATCCAAGATCTGTTTCAACTGTTTATTAGATCTATTATTTTTTGCAAGCTCTAAAATAGTTAGTTCAGCAATTGGTATGTTTGGGAGGCTGTTTAGGTAAATATTCAGGAACCCAGATAGTTCATGTGTACCAAAGTACTTCACTACATCAAGCGGGTTTTCACCAATACCTAATTCATAGATTTTTCTGGTTAAATTTTCGCAGGGTTTAGCGCCAAAACAAAGAAGTACATTGCAGCAGATAACCCGCTTATGTTGAAATGCAAGTTCTAATGCTGTCAAACCCGAATTGTTAGTTAATTCAGGGTCAGCGCCTTTTTTGAGAAAAAATTTCATGATATCAGTTTGACCATTGATAGCAGCTACCATTAATGGCGTGTTATTTTTATCTCTAAATCGTATATTTAAATCCGCTCCAGATCGATATAGCGCATTGACTAACCTCTGAGCATCAGCCTGTAAAGCCATATTAAGTAATGAGTCGTACTCATTTTGAGTTTGCAAGTTAATGTCTTCGTAACAGATTTTGTCCAGCAGTAGGGATATCGCAGTTTCATCTTTCCGTGTGACGGCTAGTTGGGTGGGTGTTAATCCATCATTATTAATAGTTGAGTGCACTTTTGCACCTAGGTTTAATACAGTCTCGATTGATTCTGGAACTCCAGATTGTACTGCGTAATGCAAAATAGTATTGCCAAGTTCATCAGTTAACTCAGTTATTAACGTTACGTATTCAGGCACAGATACGTCTACTATTGACTTTCTTTTCTTTAATTTATCAAATAACATTATTTCCGGAATTGTACTGGAAGGCTCTCTTTTTAAGATAAATCTGGTGATGTTGCTCAGTTTTAATTTACAGGCTCTTCGAAGCACTTCTAACTCATTTTTCCCTAATCCTGAATCCAATAACGTAGCTTTGCTGATGGTTGGATTTGGAGGGCACAATATTAAAAGAGTGTCAAACAGCTTAGGTTTTTTATACAGAGCGCAAAGTTGAAAGACCGAACGTCCCTGCTTATCTGAGCGTGTAAAGTCTGCACCAAATTCAGCGAGAAGATGAATGGCTGACGTGTTCTGTGCCATAACGGCACATAGAAGGGGAGTTGGTTGGCTTCCACTACAGAAAGTATCAACTTCTGCACCATTCTCCAATAAGAAGCGCATTATTTCGGTTCGCTCACATATCATTGCCATTTCTAATCGGCTTGGTGAGTTATGCTTTGCAGTCCTAGGCCTATTGATATCAAAAGTGTGTTTGTGGTTCATCATTATGCTGACGATGTCATACTTTGAAAGGTAAACAGCTAGTTCAAGGGGAGTAAAATTATCAGCATTCGTGACTGAGTGAATATCTGCTCCTTTAAATATTAACGCTTCTACAACTGATTTATCGCAGCTTTCTATTGCGAGATGCAACAAGGTGTTTTGACACTCATCTTGGCATTCCAGAGTTAAATCTGGATGAGTTTTCAAAATATTCAGGGCTTCTTGAGAGTCTCCGTCTTTGATCGCTTGGTAAAGTATACATTCAGCAAGAGGGAATTCGACGATTCTTCCAAATAGGACATGAGCAATCGCATCTAATTCCATTTGCTGAATTTGATATAGGGTGGAAATTTGAAATACTTCGACATCTTGAGGAAATATTTTCTTTCTGATCATTAGAGCTTGCGTACTTAGTGAAGAGCCTTGAGGTTTACTTGATGCAAATGTAGCTCCCCACTTTATCAAGGTATTACAAGTATTAAGATCATTTCTTTTGACAGCAAGAGTCAGTGCGGTTTGGTTTGATTCATTTGTCGAATTTATCGATACACCATGTTTTACAAAAATAACAATACCATGATGAAACCCTAATTGAGCCGAGAGTAGAAAAGCTGCTTCATAGGCTTGTCCTTCTGTTGTACTACTCTGTCTCAGCGTTAGTTTTAATATATCGGCATCTTCTAATTTAACAACGAGGCTCAGGATGGTTTCGTGATATGGTGGCAATGTAGATTGTAAGTCGCCGATATTGGTATACTTTAATAGAATCTTTATAACTTCTTTATCACCATTGATAAATGCAATGCCAAGTGGTGTATTACCAATGCAATTTTTAATTTCGTTTGAACGTGAATTGTATTTAGCGACTAACTCAACGACGTCTCTATCTCCATTTAGCAATGCTAAATGCAAAAGGGTATTTCCTTGTTTATCGACAGGACCTTCGGTGAAATTTGTTGAAATGAGTGATTCAATTAAAGAAACTTTTGAGTGCTTTATCGCATATTGTAATAAATAACTTTGTTGTTCAGCAGGTAGAAGTAACAGGCTTTCATCCAGAAATTCTTGCTTATCTTCAAGAGGAAGTAGAGACTCACAGTGTTGAAAAAGCTTAAAACCTGAGTTAATTGAATCAAGTAATGTTTCTATAAACTGGTCTTCAGTAATGGGTAGTGAGTGATTTAAATTTTTCCTTACCCCAGGTTGTAATATAAAATTATTAAGTTTAGGTGAATCACAAAAAGAACTTTCTTGCTCACCACTGTATTTAACTGAAAAATCTCTTTCATAATCTATTGTTCTATTTTTCAATTCCGTAAGTTGGGTATTTTCCGTAATATCTGTGTTTTCTGCTTCACTTAGTTGGTGTTCAATTGTTTCTTGTGCATTTATAGATGAAGCTTCATCATCAAAGCTGTTAATCGTCTCATCATTTAGTACTGCCTTACTGTTCAGATGTCTCATTTCAAACGCATTTTCATGATGTGAAGAACTTTCATTTTCAAATTGTTCAGAAGCATCTTCATCCGTAATAGTTTGGCCTGAATTGAATTCGTTGATTTTACCTCTAATGTCTCCAAACGGAGATAGCTCAACCATTGCGCCTTTTATAAAAGTTACCGTATATATTTTTTCACGCACAGAGTCGTCTCTAATGAAACGAAAGGTGACATATGAACTTTTGAGGGTCAGCATATCTTTAGCAATAGTCGAAAATAATTCGCTACTGGCTTTATTACGAAGATCTATTGTGTATGTGGGCTGCAAAATTTACAATATAATGAATTTGTGACAATGATAATTTTAGCAATAACTTTATTAACTTTCTCAATTGTAAAATAAGATTAATTTAACTTGAGATAATATTTTTAAGATCTACAACATAGAAGCTCAAATGAATACTTGTGAGATCGTGGTTGCTGATGCTGAACTCAGGTTTTAGTAGTAAAATAGCTTTATGAATTAAATTTTGTAACCAGTTTAATTAACGTTTTTTTTGTAATGTTTTGGTTCAGCAATAAGTTCAAATTTTCTTGAAAGCTTTTTTGTTGTTCATTAACAATAAATCTTTCGAAAAAGTGATGCTGTAAATCATGTTCAATACTGTAATTGAATAAGTAGCCTGCCAGATCCTTTTGCCATTCTTTTGCATAGAAATTTGGACCTGAATCAATCATTCCATCAAAATTGAATAAGTAATCACTGTTAATTGGTAGTTGAGCCTTTAATGCTGACGTCGTTTGTGAAAGTAACTCATGCTTTGAAATACCTTGCTTCATATAAAAGCGTAAAGCGATTTTAGCTCTTAGAATATTGAGTTGCGTTAAGTAATTTTTAACTAAAATTTGTCTATAGTTTTGTTCGTGTTGCTTTAATCGAGAGCGAATAAAATACTGCGCTAGCCACTGCTCACCTATATTGTTCGAATCACCATCTTCTATGGCATTGGTAGTTAGGTAACTATGAGAAGCTTTTGCAAAATCAGTAACTAGTTTTGCTAATTGTTGCAGCAAGTATTTTTGCTGCTTTTGTGTAGTTAAAACTTCTGCTGTAAATAACTGTGCTTGCGCAAACTGATAACTGACAATTGGATAACGAATCATATCTGATGGCGTCTGAGTTTGAGCATTTGTTATCAATATAATGTCACCAAGCAGATGCTCTTTATACCATAAGCGGATTACCTGATTTTCTATGAAATCATACCGTATTGAAAATTTCGTTAGGTCTTGGAGTGCCTCTAAAATAAGTGTCTTAGCTATAACTTTTGTTTTAGTTTTAGGAGGTTTGTGAGCTTTGGCTAGCTCTGAACCAATATTCCACGGTAGGCTCGCTTTTAATGCAGATTTTAGATTCAGATATTGCTCAATTAATTCTGGTGTATCTAAGTAGTTATTAGCAATGGTTAGGTGAGTGTAATCTGCATAGCCATTATTTTTAGCTTGCAGTGTTCGGATTTTTTTTATCTCGTTAAGTGCTCTCTTAAGGTAAGGTCGATGGTAAAATTTATCCCATACCAGTTTTCGGCATTCCTGATTTGGCTGCTTAATAAGGTAACTAGAAATAGAGTATTCTTCTTCAAAGCCAAACTGCATATGACCATTTAAGGCACAATTAATATTTCCAACTGAAATTCGAGCTGTTCTTGCTTTCAGATTACTTCTAAAGATCGCTTCCATCGTGCGCAACCTTGCTAAATTATTTTCAGATAGAAGCAGCTGTTTTGAATCCTGGAGTTTTAAACCGAGTAATTTATGTTTAGGTAATGAGGATTTCGTTAAGGCGCCGATGAAACTTGAAGAATAATCTGAACGAATAAAGTTATCCCAAATTTGGACTAATTCCATTTGGCAATTAATGAGCTTTTCAGTGGTACTGGTATTTAGAGGGTACTGTCTTAAATAATTTAAACCATCACTGATGTTATTAAGAACAAGGCTTTGTTGTTCATAGCGATGTTGTTGCTCTGAGAGAGACGCAGCTTCAGGAAGTTGAATACTCGGTAAGTTTTCGCATTGAGAAGAGAGCACATTGATTAATGACGGCTCAGCTTTGACTTGAAAGCAAGCGAGCAGAAATAAAATGCAAAGGAGATATTTAGTCATTAACGTGCTAAGTGTCGATTATTCATGTGGTTAGGATAGATTGAAATTTAAGAACTGTGGAGTATTTAATTGTAATAAAAAATACTCCATCAGGCGAGATTACTTCAAATCGTGATTAGGTTCGTTTTTGGTTGCAACGATGGTCGCACGCATTGGAGCTGGATACCCTTCAACTGTTTTTGTCACGTCATTAGGATCAAGGTAATCCACTAACGATTCGTTTCGCATCCAATCTGTACGTCTTTGCTCGGCTAATGATGTAGTGTCTACATCTACACAGCGAACATCAATAAAGTCACACTTTTCTAGCCAACGTATCAACGCTTTAACTGATGGTAAGAACCAAACGTTGTTCATTTTTCCATAACGATCTTCAGGAACGAGAACGGTACTCTCGTCGCCTTCGACAACTAATGTTTCGAGTACTAACTCACCACCAGTTCTGAGTTGATCACGTAATTGCATGATATGATCGATAGGTGAGCGACGGTGATACAAAACACCCATCGAAAATACAGTATCGAACGCATCTAATGGTGGTAATTCTTCTATGCCCAAAGGCAATAAATGAATTGGTAAGTCAGGTGCATTTGTTAAACGTTTGATGGCTTCAAATTGGCAAAGAAATAAGCTCGATGGATCGATACCAACGACTCGTTTAGCTTCTTCTCCGAGCATACGCCACATGTGGTAACCACTACCACAACCTACATCAAGTACTGTTCTATTTTTTAACGAAGTGATATGTAGACTAACACGCTCCCACTTCCAATCGCTACGCCATTCTGTATCGATGTGAATGCCATGAATGTTATATGGACCTTTACGCCAAGGGTGAAAAAGTTGTAATAAGTTTTCTAACTTTTCTCTTTCTCCACGGGATAACTGTTCACCGGTCCCAACCGTAACGCTACTCGTGAAGTCGACATTATCTGGTGTTGGGTAGTTAAGTTTCCTGAGTACTTTTTCCCATTTTGGAAGAGTGCCGTGTTTATGGCTGCGTTGCCAGTTTCCTAATAGAGACGGAATGGTCTCTAACCAGTGGTTTAAATTTGAGCCAGCAATTTGCTGATAAAAAGAAGTAAAAGAAATCATTTAATTGCAACCATTGAAGCAAAGTTAAAACACTGGAACCAAATGCTGGCTTGTTGAAAGCCACATTCATTCAGCCTTGAAATATGTGATTCTGCAGTTTCTGTTCTCATTACATCTTCTAAGGCTGATCGCTTTTGGCTAATTTCGAGCTCACTGTAGCCATTCGCTCGTTTAAAATCGAGGTGCAGTTCATCCAATAAATGCTGTATTTTGGTGTTACTGAATTGTAGTTTTTCAGACAAAATCAAAACACCGCCTCCAACTAATCCATTGTAAATTTTTGTGATTAATTGTTTTCTAGCGGCAGGTTCTAAAAATTGCAAAGTAAAATTCAACACGACTACGGAAGCATTTTCAATATTGATGTTGTTAATATCGGCACAAACAAGCTCAACGGGGATGTCACTTCGATAAGCGCTAATATGCTCACTACAACGTTTGATCATCGATTCACTATTGTCAACGGCAATAATTTTCACGTTATCAGTCGATATTTTGCGACGCATACTTATCGTTGCGGTACCTAATGAGCATCCTAAATCATAGACATTGGTATTTTTTTGAACTGTCTGAGCGGCAATATCACCTATTGAAGCGATAATTTGCTCATAGTTAGGAATCGAGCGACGAATCATGTCATCGAAAACACCCGCAACATTATTATCAAATTTAAATTTATCAATAGTTGAGTGAGGGCGAGCGTATATCTTGTCCTGAGAATGAGTCATAGATTAAAAAGTGAATAAAAACTGTGGGTATTTTATCTAAGTGTCTGTGGTGGCAGCAAGTGGAAGGACTAGTATTTTCATTAAAAATCCTGTCTAATACATTTTATAAACAAATTGTTTACATGTGATCGCGCGCTAAGGAATGGCCTTGAAGACATTTATTCGATTATCCGCTCTTATTTTTTGTTCTTTCATTTCTTTTTTAAGTGTATGTAAAGAATCTCCATTGATCATTGCTGTCGGCAACGATAGTTTTCCTTTCCAATATCAAAATGATGTAGGAAATGCTGATGGATATCTGGTTGACCTATGGAAAGAGTGGAGTAAGTCGACGGATACACCTATTGAGTTTCGTGTTGCAAACTGGCCTGAAAGTCTAGAGTTGGTTGAAAATGGTACCGCAGATGTTCATGCTGGAATGGCGAGCACTCGTCCCAGAGAGGTGATTTTTGAATTCGGTGAGCCATTAGCCAATGTTTCAGCGCATCTATACGTACATCACTTAGCTGATCATGTTTCAACCCTTGAAGACGTGTCTGGATACGCCATCGGCATTGTCCAAGAGTCAGCTCATCAGGCATTACTTTCAAAATTAATCCCGGAAGCGAGTTTTAAAGTATTTGACTCCCGGACTTCGTTACTGGATGCAGCAACAAAAGGTGATATTTTAATTTTTGCAGGTTTGAATGGCTACCTTAGGGAGCGATCAAGACAGTTTGATATTACTGGATTATTCCCATATGAAAAAAGGATTAAAATATCTGAGATTCCACTACAAATTGCTACATCAAAGCGAAAAGCCAGTTCGTTATCGAAAATCAATGAAGGTTTTTCTCAATTAACCGATGCTTCAATAAGAGAAATAAAACAACGCTGGATAGGTTTTGACAGTCATCATGTCGCTGGTATTAGCGTCGCACTCTCCAAGGATAATGAGCCTTTTTCTGAATTTGGTGCTAATGGTATTCCACACGGACTTTATATTGATTTATGGCGCGCATGGTCTCAAGCGGCTAAGACAAAAGTTAACTTTGTTTTTTATGATAAAGATGAGAGTTTAACGGCCCTTAAAGAAGGAGACATTGAAGTTGTCATTGCTGATCCCTCAAGCCTAAATGATTCAGAATTGATAAATGCTTGGAAGCTGAATGATGTCAAACATAGGTTGTTCATTCACTCAGATAAAAACGAAAAAATAGATACGTTTGATAATTTAAAAATTGGTGTTTTAGAGGGGGTCAATTATTACGAAGATTTAAAAAAAGCACTTAATAAATCGAACATCGTAGTATTTAAAAGTGTCACTAATATGATGCAAGCATCAATAGAAGGAAACTTGGATGGTTTTATTGCGGCAGCCGCTGCAACTCAACATAAACTGCTGATAAATGAAATTTGGTCAGAGTTTTTTCAAGTTCCTGATGTTGAGTACAGTTCCCCTAATTATGTCGTCATTCAACGAGGAAATGATGGGTTAAAAAGAAAGCTCGTTGAAGGGTACAATCGCTTACCGTATAACCAGCTTTCTGAAATCGAAAAAAAGTGGGTTCTTAACCCTGCAGATCAAGTTCATTTAGTCTCAGATACCATTCTTACTCTTTCTGCGAATCAAATCGACTTTTTAGAAAAGTTACCCGTTCTTAAATTAGGTTATTTGAAAAGCTGGGCTCCTCTAGAATTTCAAGATGAAAATGGTCATTTTAACGGTATAAATGCTGATGTGATTGAGCACATTAAGACCCATTTAAAACTTAAAATTCGACCAATTGCATATGATACTTGGCCTCAATTGTTAAATGCACTAAAAACGGGTGACGTTGATATTGTCGGCAGCGTAGCTAAATCGAATGATAGAGAAAAGAGTTTTGAGTTTTCTAGCTCTTATTGGCCAACATCTTGGGCAATCGTATCTCGATTCGAACATGCCGGGTTATTTAGTTTGAACCAGCTGAGTAATTTAAAGGTTGCTCTGGTAAACGGTTATGATGTGAAAGATAAACTGCTTTCGATAAGTCCTTCCATCAAGATTATTCCAGTAGATAATACACAATCTGGTGTTGAAGCAGTTGCAAATGGAAAAGCAGATATCTTCATTAACAAACTCATGACGTTAGCCTCACTGATGAAAAGTGAAGGTTATCATGATTTAAACTTATCTTTATTACCCGAAATATCGATGCAGCAAAGCCATTTTGGCGTAAACCCTAAATATAACGAACTCATTCCACTTTTGAATATTGCTTTGGATCAATTAGATCAAACCAAAAAACAAGATATCTATTTAAAATGGGTACCTGGTGCAAACTTGAGTGAACACTACAAGTACCGCCGATGGATGGCGTACTTGTCAGTCATCTTAGCGATTGTGACGTTAAGCTTTCTCACCTACTGGCGAATGAATAATAAAGTTCAAAGAGAAAGAGTGAAGCGACATAAAGTTGAACAAAGAATCCAGTATTTGAATACTCATGATAATCTAACAGGGCTTTTAAATCGTCGATTACTCGATGATAGATTGACAAGCGCAGTGCTCACACATAGTCGAGAGCAAACACGTTTTGCAGTAATGTTTATTGGTTTAGATAACTTTAAACTCGTCAACGAAATGAAAGGGTACAGTCATGGTGATGAATTATTGGTGGCTGTTGCTAATGCATTAGCAGGAACCATTAGAAAATCGGATACCTTAGCTCGCTTCGGTAGTGATGAGTTTGTTATTGTTTTAAACCGAGCGCAAGAATTTGATGCAGTTTGCCAAGTCGCAGAAAATGCCCTTGTAGCGTTAAATCGTGTCATTGAAGCACAAGTGCCCGACGTGCCTGTTACCGCAAGCATTGGTGTGGCATTTTATCCTATGGATGCCGATAACCCTATTGAACTCTTAAAGCAGGCTGATAAGTTAATGCAGCTTGCTAAAGATAACCCTGAAAACAGTTATATGACGAGCTAGTTATTACCTTAATTAACCTGAGCTTTGCATATGCAGTGCTCAGGTAATTAGTCCTTTTATCATTTCCTCACTTCAAAAAACACAAACTTGGTTGAACATTAGCCGACCAGTTTGATAATTGCTTTGGTTAACCGAATTCTTTCTCTATAATGAGTCACTTTCTAGAAGTTCCGATCATTTATAAAGGATAAAAATTAAATGCGCAGTCATTATTGTGGGGACGTGAACATTGCTCACGTTGGTGAAGAAGTAACCTTAGTAGGTTGGGTCAACCGTAGTCGCGATCTTGGTGGCGTAGTATTTTTGGACTTAAGAGATCGTGAAGGCTTAATTCAGGTTGTTTACGATCCAGATTTACCTGAAGTATTTGATACAGCAAGCAGCCTACGTGCAGAATTTTGTGTTCAAGTAAAAGGTCTTGTGCGTGCTCGTCCTGACAGCCAAGTGAACAAAGGCATGAAAACGGGTGAGATTGAAGTTTTAGGTAAAGAACTTACTATCATCAACAAAGCTGCGCCATTACCATTGAGTATGGACGATCACCAAAATAATAGTGAAGAAGCTCGCTTAAAATATCGTTACTTAGATTTACGTCGTCCTGAAATGGCTGACCGATTAATTTTCCGCTCAAAAGTGACAAGTGCAGTTCGTCGCTTCCTTGATGACAGTGGCTTTTTAGATATCGAAACTCCGATTTTGACGAAAGCTACACCAGAAGGCGCACGTGATTATTTAGTACCAAGCCGTACTTATAAAGGTCAATTCTTTGCTCTTCCTCAATCGCCACAAATCTTCAAACAATTATTGATGATGTCTGGCTTTGATCGTTACTATCAAATCGTTAAATGCTTCCGTGATGAAGATTTACGTGCCGATCGTCAACCAGAATTTACCCAAATTGATATCGAAACTTCATTTATGTCATCTGAGCAAGTGATGGCTAAAACGGAAGAAATGATACGTAAGTTATTCCAAGATTTATTAAACGTAGATTTAGGTGACTTCCCACGCATGAGCTACGAAGAAGCTATGCGTCGTTTTGGTTCAGACAAACCAGATTTACGTAACCCGCTTGAGCTAGTGGACGTTGCTGATTTAGTTAAAAATGTTGAATTTGCCGTATTTAAAGGCCCAGCAAATGATCCTGAAGGTCGTGTAACGGCACTTCGCATCCCAACTGGCGCTAAACTTTCACGTAAAAACATTGATGAATACACTAAGTATGTAGGCATCTATGGCGCTAAAGGCTTAGCTTGGATGAAAGTTAACGATTTAGAAGCAGGCATGGAAGGCATTCAGTCGCCAGTACTTAAGTTTTTAACCGAAGATATTGTAAAAGCGATTATTGAGCGCACAGGTGCACAAACGGGTGATATCATCTTGTTTGGTGCTGATAATGCAACAACGGTTGCTGAAGCTATGGGCGCATTACGCCTAAAAGCAGGTGAAGACTTTGACTTATTAGAAGGTGAGTGGAAACCGCTTTGGGTCGTTGACTTCCCAATGTTTGAAAAGCACAACGGCAGTTTACACGCAGTTCATCACCCATTTACAGCGCCACGTGGCATCACAGCAGAGCAGCTAGAAGCCGATCCAGCAAATCAAATTTCAGACGCTTATGACATGGTATTAAACGGTTGCGAATTAGGCGGTGGTTCTGTGCGTATTCACGATGCAGAAATGCAAGCTGCCGTTTTCCGTATTCTTGGTATTTCTGACGAAGAAGCAAAAGAGAAGTTTGGCTTCTTATTAGAAGCGCTTCGCTATGGCACACCACCACATGCTGGTTTAGCCTTTGGTCTTGATCGTATCATCATGTTGATGACTGGTGCACAGTCTATTCGTGATGTAATGGCGTTCCCTAAAACAACCACAGCGGCATGTCCATTAACGAACGCTCCAGGTTTTGCAAATCCTGATCAACTCAAAGATTTAGGAATTGATACAATAGCCAAAGAGCCTGAAGCCGAGTAAAGCTCAAATATCATAAGCATTAATACCGAGGCAATTGCCTCGGTGTTTTTTTCTGTAGTTAACAGGAGGTTTGTATGGCTGGACACAGTAAATGGGCCAATATCCGACACCGTAAAGCGGCACAAGATTCCAAGCGAGGTAAAATCTTTACTAAATTGATTCGTGAGCTGACTGTCGCAGCCAGAGAAAGCGGCTCAGATCCTGATTCTAACCCTCGTTTACGCTCTGCTATGGATAAAGCGCTTGGCGCAAATATGACTCGTGACACAATGGAACGTGCGATTAAACGTGGTGCAGGAGAACTTGAAGGTCAGCAATTAGAAGTTATTATCTATGAAGGGTATGGGCCAGGCGGTACAGCTGTTATGGTTGAAACCATGACAGATAACCGCAACCGCACCGTGACTGGTGTTCGCCATGCATTTAATAAGTCTGGTGGTAATCTAGGTACTGACGGCTCAGTTTCTTACTTGTTTACCAAGCAAGGCATTATTTCATTTGCACCGGGTGTTGATGAAGATGCACTGATGGATGCAGCGCTTGAAGGTGGTGCTGAAGATGTAGTAACACATGAAGACTCAAGTATTGATGTGATCACGACTTCTGCTGATTTTTATCATGTTAAAGATGCATTAAAAATTGCTGGTTTTGAAGCAGACCATGATGAAATTGCTCAAACAGCCTCAACGAAAGCAGAGCTTGATGCAGAAACAGCAGCTAAATTTATGCGCTTGATAGATATGCTTGAAGAACATGATGATGTGCAAGACGTGTATCATAATGCTGAAATCTCTAATGAGATTATGGAACAGCTGGATTAATTACAAAAAGGCAAGGTATGCCAATAATTTTAGGCGTGGATCCCGGTTCTCGAATTACTGGTTATGGGATCATCGAGTGTACAGGTCGACAACAAACATATTTAGGTAGTGGCTGCATTCGCACCAGTGGTGATGATCTTGCAGCAAGACTTAAAATCATTTTTGATGGTTTATCTGAGATCATCACCCAGTATCAACCAGAGCAATTTGCTATTGAGCGTGTTTTTATGGCAAAAAATGCTGACTCGGCTTTAAAGCTTGGTCAAGCTCGAGGAGCCGCAATCGTTGCAGCAACGAATGCGGATTTGTCAGTTGCTGAATATTCAGCAACTCAAATTAAAAGTGCAGTCGTTGGCACAGGGCGAGCAAAAAAAGAACAGGTGCAACATATGGTGCAGCACTTGTTAAAGCTACCTGCTGCACCACAAGCTGATGCAGCTGATGCACTTGGTGTGGCTTTATGTCATTATCATACAATACAAAGTCTGGCTGCGATGTCAGGACAAGCAAAATCAAGAACATACGGAAGATATAAATGATTGGTCGAATTGCCGGAACATTAATCGAAAAACAAGCACCTGAAATTTTAATTGATGTCCAAGGCGTGGGTTATGAACTCCAAGTCCCTTTGACCTGTTTTTATGAATTACCTGAGCTTAATGAGTCCGTCGCACTATTTACACACTTTGTCGTTCGTGAAGATGCACAATTACTTTATGGCTTTACTACAAAGCAAGAAAGAGCTTTATTTCGTCTGCTGATAAAAACGAATGGCGTTGGTCCCAAACTAGCCTTAACCATCTTATCAGGTATGACAGCTTCTGAATTTGTAGATTGTGTGTCTAGAGATGATGTTGCAACACTTGTAAAATTACCTGGAGTAGGTAAAAAAACTGCAGAGCGTTTGCTTGTAGAGATGAAAGATAAACTCAAGAGTTTGATGGAAGCGTCACAAGGCAGTGAGCGTGAATTCGTACTTAAATCTGATTATGCTCCAAAACCAGATGTTAATACCGCTGAAGAAGATGCAATTGCAGCATTACTTTCTCTCGGTTATAAGCCTGCTCAAGCAAGCAAGTCGGTTTCTGCGGCGTATCAAGAAGGTGTTGATTCAGAAACTTTGATTAAAGCTGCACTCAAGTCGATGCTATAGAAACCGTTCCCAATTATTCATTTCGATTTGTTACTGCTTAAAATTGGCAAAATCAAGGCACCAAGAAAGAAGTTTAGTGAACTAAATGAATGATGAGTAACGACGATTTTGCCAATTTTAACGTAACCCGAAGGGCTGTGCATATTTTTTGTTTATTCTGTGTTGTCGAATTACTTATGTAGAGTGACTACACTTCGTATCCGACGCCTTGAATAAACAAAAAATCTACTACAGCAAATCGAAATAGATAGTTGGGAAAGGTTTCTTGTAAAAAGGGATTATTAAATGATTGAAGCAGATAGACTGATCGCACCTAAAATAGAGCCGCAAGAAGAAGCTGTTGATCGCGCAATGCGACCGAAAATGTTGTCGGACTATACTGGTCAAGATGACATTTGTGATCAATTACAGGTTTTTATTCAGGCAGCAAAAAACCGTAAAGAAGCGTTAGATCACATGCTCATTTATGGCCCTCCAGGTTTGGGTAAAACGACTTTGGCATTGATTGTAGCTAACGAAATGGGCGTGAATATTAAGTCCACTTCAGGCCCAGTACTAGAAAAAGCAGGGGATCTTGCGGCACTGCTGACCAATCTTGAAGAAGGCGATGTTCTTTTTATTGACGAAATCCATCGTCTAAGCCCAGTTGTGGAGGAAGTGCTTTATCCAGCAATGGAAGATTACCAGTTGGACATTATGATTGGTGAAGGGCCTGCTGCACGCTCTATCAAACTTGATTTACCACCATTCACATTAGTAGGCGCAACAACTCGAGCTGGAGCGTTAACTTCGCCATTACGTGCTCGTTTTGGTATACCACTGCGTCTAGAGTTTTATAACAATCAAGATTTATCAACCATTGTTGCCAGAAGTGCAGGCGTAATGGGACTAGAAGTTGAATCCGCAGGCGCACTTGAAATCGCTAAGCGCTCTCGTGGTACGCCGCGTATCGCTAACCGTTTACTACGCCGAGTGCGAGATTATGCTGAAGTAAAGCATGATGGTCGTATCACTCAATCAACGGCATCAATGGCGCTTGATTTATTGGATGTTGATGGTGAAGGTTTTGATTATATGGATAGAAAGCTTTTACTCGCCATTATTGAAAAATTTGATGGTGGACCGGTAGGCTTAGATAACTTAGCTGCTGCTATCGGAGAAGAGCGTGAAACCATTGAGGACGTATTAGAGCCATTCTTAATCCAACAAGGCTTTATTCAAAGAACTCATCGTGGACGTATTGCGACGCCAAGAGCTTATAAGCACTTCGATTATCAGATTTCGTCCGATTAATTAACCTTCACTTGTAATTTAGGTTCTAATCGCTTTCTTGTTGTAAAATACCCATAAGAAAGCGATTGAAGGTGATTGTAGTGCTAATAATTAGATCTGCAAGAGGTAAGCCGGTTTCAATTTCGCATGAAAGACTAAACAAAATCCATAAAGCGAAAAAGTTATCGGAAGCAACTCATATGGGCATTTGGGATAGAATCAAATGTCATTTTTTAGGTGCTGAAAAGCAGCTAGCTTGCACATTACTATATCGTGTTATTCATGGCTTTAAACCTGAAAAAGAAAATCCTTCTTCTAAAGTTATAGATACAGCGTTTAGATTGAATCACCTTGATGCTCTCGAACAACTGGTGGTTACTCCTGTGAGCGATGTCATTGAAAAGAAACTCGAGTTTGATGATCAAGCAGACGTAACGTTTACTATAACCTTTAAAGGCGCATCGGATCTCCCCATTGTATTTTCTTATAATTTATTAGAGAGCCATTTAAATAATGAGTTTGATAAATTTAAAAAAGAACTGCCACAACATACCTTTGAAGATATAAACCGTCTTACATTTGCCTTAAGAAATCACCCTCCACACTTATCAAAAAAAAATTCACGAATTTTTGTTCAGTGTTTAAGGAGTGTTCCATTTAAGCATTTAAAAAATCATGCAAGTAAAGTGAACTGTTCTTGTGTAGAAATTCCTGGCGTTCTACCATTGATTCCCTTAAAACGACCTTTTAATCCAGAGTTAATGGAGTTTGATAAATTTCTTTTGGAGCAAGTATTTCCGGCTCAAATGCATGACAAGTTAGAAGAGCAATTGGAGATATTGCATTCATCATACCCTTTCAAAGTTCAAGAAATAACTAAAAAAATGGAAGCATTAAGGTGGATTGATACCCATTTGCCAATAAAGTACAAAGGCTTACTGAAAGTTAATGTAGAGAAATCTTCTGACTATCATCAGTCAGTAATTAGTCATGACAAAAGTGGGCGAATTTATAACGTAGATCTAGGAAACCCAGAATATATTATGTCTTACAAGTTGGACGGAATGGCAACTTGTATGCGAATTAATTTTGGTTCTAAAAGTGATTTGAAGGTAGGTGCAGTTGAAGCACGAAAAGTTAAATTAACAAATGCTTCAGGAATTTTAAATATTAGTGAAAAAGCCTCAGAAGTAGACGTTAGAGATTCTTTAAAGCAGGTGGTAATTGAGAGAAATGGAGAGATTTCAGGGGCCGTAGTCGATCCAACTAAAAAATCAAGTACTTTAAAAATGCTAAGCCAAAGTACATTAGATTGGCTTACTTTTGATCAAAAGTATGAGTATTTAGAAAATGAACTGAGAGGGTTCAATTTCTTTCAAAAATTTATGAATCCAGGGAAGTCTGTGGAGTATAATGCGGAAGATGATGGCGCTGATACTTGGCTACCCGATTGGTATATGGATGTTAAAGAAACTATTACAGATGTACGAAGGCAAATGCAGCGTCCTTTTTATTTAGGAATTATTGATGGCTCTAAAGATTAAATAATAGGCATTAGAATATGAAAACAATAATAATTACAGGCGCCTCGAGAGGCATTGGCCGTGCAATCAGTTTGCAACTAAGTAAAACCTATCATGTTATAGCACTAGCACGTAGCCTACCTGAGCTCGAAGATTTAGCTAAAGAATCCAGTAATATCAGTATCTATAACGTTGATATTACTGATTATGGTGCTCTCAAAAATACCGTCTCTAATATTCTTGAACTGCATAAAGATATTTACGGGCTCATTAATAATGCTGGTGTTGGTGTATTTAAATCGCTCGAAGATACAAGCATAGAAGAAATGCAACAGACGTTTAATGTGAATGTTATGGGGGCTTTTTACCTGAATAAACTATTAATTCCTAAGTTAAAAGAACAAAAAGCGGGGCATATCATCACCATTGAGTCTGATGTATCGAAACGTACTTTTGCGAATGGAAGTAGTTATTGTGCAAGTAAATATGCACAAGAAGGGATGTCAGCAAGTATGCGAGCGGAATTACGTCCATTCAATATCAAGGTTTCAAACTTGTATCCTGGTATGACGGATTCTTATTTTGCTGGAAGTGAACAAGGTGAAAAACATAAGGAAGACTGGTTAAAGCCAGAAGATATCGCTCAAGCTGTTGAGTATGTATTATCGACCCCTCAAAATGTAGTTATTGATGAGTTGATGATTCATCCTATGTGCCAAGAATACTAGCTCAGCGAGTATTTATACCCATGATACTTGAACATGCATGTTTCAGGACTTTTTCAGCGCCAATTCTTTGAGGCGAATTAGCGAAGGAATATCGGGATTCTTTCGAGCTAATGTAACAAAGAAGAATTGGCGCTGAGAAGTCCACGCAGTGCGAGTTGCACAGCGTGTTACTCTGTGTTGCAAGTGCTAACAATAGCTCACTATTGCCGCACACCGTCGCCTTGATTAACAAGTTGTGCATTCTCGCTGAAATCGAGCATCTTCAGGTATCATGGGTATAAAGTGTGAAATAGGTGCTAATTAGCATTTTAGTTGGCATTATTCATTCAAAGCTCTCAATTATTAATCTCTTTACACTATATTTGCGTATAATAATGCAGTTAATGAGCTATTGGATTAGTCTATGCGGTTAAATGATTTTGAGAAGCGTGTCGTAAATCACCCTGTGAGGTTTTGGATACAAGATAATATCGAAGCGCCAATGCTTTTAAGGATGTTTACAAGAAAGCCACAGCATATTGACTCTGTATTAGAGATAGGGTGTGGGTTTGGTAATGGCATTTCAATGATACAAAACCATTTTTCACCAAATCAATTAATGGCCATTGATTATGATAAAGAAATGGTTAATTCAGCAAGGTCTAAACACTCGGGTAAGGAAAATACAAATCTCATTAATGCAGATGGTTCGGATTTGCCATTTTTGAATAATAGGTTTGATATGGTTTTTAATTTTGCTGTGTTTCATCATATACCTGATTGGCAAAAAACAGTAAAAGAAACATATAGAGTACTTAAGCCAACGGGTTATTTTGTTATCGAAGATTTATATAGGACTGCGATTTGTAATCCGCTCTCCAAAAGGATATTTGATCATCCTCAGACTAACCGATTCAATCATCGTGAGTTGATAGATGAATTAAAGAAAGCAGGGTTTAAAATCCGTAAGGAACACAACTTACTTAATTTGGCCGGAAGCATCCTTGCTCAAAAGTGATTTAAACATTAGATAATTTTTTGCTGCCAGAATTAAAAAGCTTTCCAAGTAAAACCATGAACATTGCACCTAATAATACCGGAGTAAAATAAATCCCCAGCTTTGCGAAGTTATCACGGCCAATAATACTGTTGCCCCCTCTGGTGGATGAGTCGTTTTATTCAACATCATCAGTCACAAAACTGAGATTTAGCTATATAATGTCATGGCATCAGTATTTTTGTGAGTGATGATTAGCAAGACCTTTATCGCTTTAGTTATTTTAGCTCTATAAAAGCATCATGTTCAAAGTTGGAATGATGTTTAAATTTAATAACTTCTGTGTGTAACCACCCTCAGGGTTAATCATTGATATTCTGCCCTGTTCAAATTTAAAACATTCGTCCAAATTGTATTTCATTTCTTGGACATTTACTCCTTTTTGGCTGTCGATTATTATAGCTTTCATTTGGTTATATTCATTTTGGCTGAGTTTATATTTTGCAAGCGCATCAATACCTGCTTGTGAATGTTCGTTTCGTCTAGTTTGTTCAAAATTAACATGCGATTGAGTTCTAGCTGGTGTGATACTAGGTTGTGGAGTTGGAACAGCTCTGGATGGTGAGCTTGGTCTCTGACAGTATTCCATTCCTTTCTGCGTACACAATGTATGGTAGATATGTTGGAGTTGATTTCTTTTCTGGGGGGTTTGAAGTAACCTGCCAGGGTCTTGTATCACAATACCATTTGATGTCTGTTTGACCATGTTTTTGATCATAGCAGCATTCAAACCTATCTTTCTTCCGTCTTTCAAAGTCTCTCGTACAAGGGCCTTGTACTCATCAGTGGATACCTTTGTTGAATTCATTGTTATAATAACATTTTCAAAGTGATGATTATCAGTTCTTTCAATGTCACTAAACTCAGAAGGTCTTGATGGCACTTCAGATACTCTATTCGCACTTGCTCGCACTCCTGGTGTCGAAGTTTCATTTTGTCGATGTAGTTGGTGAGGATTAGAGTGTGAATGCAAGGGGCGAATCATTTGAGATGAGGCTTGATGTAGATAAGCTGGCCCAGTATATCTACTTTGTAATTCATTGTGAGACGGATTATGCTGTGCAGTCCATGAATTAGTGCAAATAGAAGTTCCTGAGCTAGAGTTAAGAGGTTGTTGATTGTGAAAATTTGATGCCTGTTGAGAGTGAGCTGGTAATGATTGATATTTAGCACCAGTTACAGAATTAGAAAATCCACTCGTTGGAGTAGTTTGTGACCCTACTCTAGGGTAATATGATTCATGAGCTCTGAATGCTTGTCCACTAACTTGATGTGCCATAAGAACTATCTCTGCAATAAAAAATTCATACAATAATTATGGACTCATTTTTAATTATTTTGTGTTAAGGTTTAGTGAATAAAATTTAAGGTCATTACTTTGAAAAATCTAAAAAGCAGTCATAATCTTAGTGAAAGATTTAAGTGGATAGGATAAAAAATAAAAATCATTTAAGTCAATTTTGAGATGACATATAGATGGCTCTTATAAAGACTAAAAAGTTAAGTATTTTGAATGGCAAACAATAACTATAATTTGAATTTTTTTTATTAAAATTACAATTTAGATTATCTTGAGATGATATTTATAGTTCAATTTTTAAATTAATTTTATCTACTAGATTAATTTGCCGTTGATGCTTTTTATCTGACATCCTAAAATAAAATTACGTTTGGATTCTCCAAATACATTCCCAACCTAATAAAAAAATGCTCACTCTCTCAGGGCAAGATCGCGAATGTTTTTTTTAGCAGTTAGCAACTTAAATTTGACCGAGATCTCAGTTTATGATCTTATACTTCCTTTACGGAAGTACATTATGAACTTAGAATTATTTTTTCAAATTTTCGGTAAGCTAGATGATGAGCACCAAGCTTCAAAAGTTACTTACTCCCTTTTTGACATCTTATTTACTAGGGGCTGTTGATCTATGTTTAATAATTCAGTTGAGCAATAAATCGCCTTAATCGAGGCGGAAATAGTGCAATTTAGTCAACTAAATAAACTATTTTCAACACAGAGTAAGGCGATTTAGACTCAGCCCGTAGGGCAATGGTTATTTTTAACGCTATCTGCATTGTCACTGCGCTCATTTAGAAGAACTAAATAACGCTTGTTCCGCTTTGCTATCGTCAAAAAATAATCATTGCTGAAAATATCAACAAAGATCAACAGCCCCTAGTCTTTACGCCGTCATCGCAGGGGCTGATGGCTGGAAAGATATTCAGGAATATGCCGAAGGTCATTTAGATTGGTTTCAAAAGAATGGCTTTTTGAAATTCAATTAAATTCAGTAGCCATACATAATACCTGTTGTTCGGGTCATATTTTAACATTGGCTTTTGATTTTCTAAGTTAAATTGGATTCATGATAAACATTAATATACTCAGGTATAAAATGAGTACTTACTTTATGAGAGGTAATGATCGGTATATTGTTGTTTATGAAAAAGAGGAGTGATTAAAGATAATCGAGATAATGGGAGCATCAGCTCCCAAACGTTTATTGTAAGCTTACTAAGACGATAGAACTTCAAATAAATGCTTATTTTCTTCAGATAAAGACTCAATGGGCGTCAGTACTGCACATTCTAATGAGTGATTACAACGGCTTGAACACATCGCTGTTGTACCTTGGATATAGGTTTCCAAAACTTGTTTAGCCTTTGCCAAACTTGAACCATATCGGCTTATTACTTGTTCAACCGTAACATGATGCTTGGGGTCGTCTTGCCAGCAATCGTAATCGGTTGCAATACCGATAGTACAATAACAAATCTGTGCTTCACGGGCTAAAAACACTTCTGGGACATTAGTCATGCCCACTAAATCAGCATTGACTGCATTTTTTAAGAATAAACTTTCTGCTTTAGTACCGAGTCTTGGGCCATCAACGCAGGCATAGGTTTTGTTTCTGTGTAATGTTATGTCACACGCTACGGCAGCTTTAGCTATGCCATCGGCAAGCGATGAGCAGGTTGGTTCTGCGGTAGATACATGAGCCACTAAGCGATTACCAAAGAATGATTTTTCACGATGACCTTTTACAAAGTCAAAGTACTGATCTGCGATGGCTAAATCACCCGGTTTTACTTCCTGCTGCAAGCTACCCACTGCAGATAGTCCAATAATTTGTTTAACACCTAAACTTTTCAATGCCCAAATATTGGCTTTATAGTTTACTTCTGAAGGCAAAAGCTGGTGGTTGCTACCATGACGAGGTAAAAATAAAATCTCTTTACCATGATAAACGCCACGTACAATTTCAGCCGACGGTTCACCAAATGGTGTTGTAATATCGTGTTTTTCGACAGTGATGAGGCCATCAATATTATAAATACCTGTACCACCAATAATTGCTAACATCTTGTAATCCTTTTTAATTCAATCTTGATAAGTCTGAAACCCAATCTTTGATTTCATCGCGTACTCGGCGATAGTGGCTTAATGCTTCTTCAGGTGTATTCGCATCTCTTGCTAATTTTGGCGGATCATCAAATTGGCGTTTGATTAACTGCGTAGTTTGAGTAAAAGTAGGGCAGTTATTTGCTGCGTGCTCACAAACCGCAACAACATAATCGAATGTTTTGTTCTCAAATTCATTGAGTGTGTTTGATTGGTGACGACTAATATCAATCCCCACTTCTTGCATTACTTGCACAGCCGAAGGGTTAAGGCCATGTGATTCAATACCCGCAGAATAGCTTTCGAATTGCTCGCCCAACATTGCATTAGCAAAACCATGTGCCATTTGGCTGCGACAGGAATTACCCGTACATAAAAATAAAATCGATTTCATCGGATTTTCCTTTGTATTGTATTTCGCTACAGCTAGCGCCGTGAGCGAAGCAGCTATAACATCTGTGATGTTTCAAATTGACCTTTTTCTGCATACTTTCCGATAAAGTGTTCCCCATAAAGTAATCAGGATCATCATCAACCAGAGTGCAAGCGTATACCTGCATTGCAGTGCCTTTTTTGATGATCATTTTCGAGTTCGCACACATATAGTTTTCACGTTGCTGCTCAGTCTGATAGGCGGTCATACAGTGAGTCGTTATGTGCGGCACTGACGGCAACGACCCTGGTGGTAGAAAATCAGGAAATGCCACAATATGGGTTTGAGGAGGTATGCCATTTAATGAAAAAAGGTTTCGATATTGTTGATCGACTTCAGGCTGATTTTCATTGTTTGCAATATGACGCGCTAACGAGACCGAAAAACCATGCTGATGCAGTTTACGCATACCGATAAAAGCTTTGGCAAAGTTTCCTATGCCACGACCTTGGTCGTGTTCTTTTTCATTCGGAGAATCAATACTGATTCGAAATGAAACAGGGTGTTGATTTTTACTTTGCAGAGCAATAAGAGCATCAAGACGTTTAAGTAATGGCTCAGTGCCGTTAGTCAGCACTAAACAAGGCTTAAATTTTGAGGCGTAATCCAAAATTTCGACAATGTCCTTTGCTAAGAAGGGTTCGCCGCCTGTAAATGAAAACTGTTCGACGCCCATGCATAAGGCTTCATCAATATACGGGATGACTTCTTCAAGCTTTGGCGTTAACAAGCGCTTGTCTGAAGGGCTAGAACCCTCTAAGCAAAAACTGCACTCTAAATTACATTTGGTACCAGTATGGAACCACAGCTCTTTTAACGAATGCGGCTCAATGTAACCACGTTCATCACCTAATGGCGTGTGCGTCCAACTGCCCAATTGCTCTGCGATACTCATTAGCAGCAACTCGTCTTTTTAGCGGGAGCAGGGCTACAACAACCTGAAGCGCTTTGTTGTGGTTCAATTTGGAAATGAAAGTCTGCTTCTGAACGTTGATTTTGCGCTGCAAAGAAGCCTAAATGCTTAGAGTCATTCTCGATAAATTCAAAATACTTGTTGAAACGAGACTGTTTTAATGTGTGCCATTGGTTTCCACTCACATTGGTTACTTCGCCTTTTACAAAATAAGTTGACTGGTCAAAATGAAACGCTTGTTCGTGTTCAGTAATCGTACCCAAATATTTCACTTGATGGCCATAGTCTTGAGCATCAGTTTCTAAACCATCAGCTTTGAATAAGCGGTAAGTGGCCGAAGTAAAGCGAATGTCTTCAAGTTTTGCTGCCAGCTCATCATTATCGACGGTAATAACACGACTGCTTACCAATCTAGGCTCAGCAAAACCTAAGTGTTTGGCTAGATTTTCAAAGTCATTCCAGTATAAAGCGCCACTTAGGCATTCACCGTACAATAATGGGTCTTCAACTAAGTGACTTGGTACTCGTCGGTCGGCATATACGTCAGAAAAGTAAATCTCGCCACCCGGTTTTAGAATGCGGAAGACTTCTTTGAGTACTGCATTTTTATCAGGACTTAAATTGATAACGCAATTTGATATCACTACATCGATGCTGTTATCTGGAATGTTCAGTTCATCCAGCTTTTCAATGTAGCCTTTTAAAAACGTAGTGTTTGGTTTAGCAAAACCAAATTTATTTTGATGATATTCGATGTGTTTATTGGCAACAGCTAATTGTTCATCGGTCATATCCACACCAATAACTGAGCCGCTTTCGCCGACCAGCTGTGCTAAGGCGTAACAATCGCGACCTGCACCACAGCCCAAATCAAGAATATGACAACCTGCTAATGATTCTGGAGTCACTAACCCACAGCCGTAGTATCGAGTAAGTACTTCATCATGAATATTTGAAAGTACGGTTTTCATCAGCGTTGATAGGCCATCATCGGTACAACACGCATTGGTTTGCAGGTCGTCAGAGCCCGCTAGTACCTTGCCGTAATAATCTTTAACGACGTCATGGGTTGATTCATTGTTTGTATCTTTATCGTTTGGCGAGTTGCAACATTGAGAGGTGCTAGTCATCTTGAGTCTCTCCTGAAAAGTGAAATAAGTTGTTAATGAGCTTAACCAAAGCTCGTCTGGCAGGACGGTTATCGCCATCAAGATCATCTATTGATTTTTTTAAGTCAGTGACATAGTCAACATCATAACCAGCAACGGCTGTAGCAACGGTTAATTGTTGCTGCTTACAGGTTTGCTTGAGTTCAGAGCCTAAAGAATATGTGCTCCAAGCGAGATCTTTGATGTTAGGCCAAGGTGTGTTATTTGCCATAATGACCACTCCGCCATCATCGGCATGACTGAGGGCAATATCATTACTCTGTAATTCAGTAAGCACTGACTGATAGTGTACCTGATTCAAGATAGGTGCATCGGTGCCAATAAAAGTGAGTTGCTTATGGCCTAATTTTCTTAGCTCACTGTCGATGTAGTTGAGCCTTTGACCAAGATTACCGCTAATACCGTTGGGTAGTTGAGACATTACCATGGCACTTGGCATTTGTGATTTCATCCATTGCTTATCTTCATGATGTGCACAGGCAAAGACAACATTGCCAGTCCAAGCTTGAGCATCCTCAATCGCACATACCAATAAAGCGTGGGCAACTTTTAATGCGTTTTCAGGTGTAGTTCCTTCTGTTAGCCGTTGCTTACCTTGATGCAGCTTTGGCCTTTTACAGAAAATAACAAGTGTGGGTAATGGTGCTTTCATCAATCTGTGTTTTATTGAAAAATTAAAACCACGTCCTTTGGGCGTGGTAATCAGCGACAGGCTATGCCTGTAGCATCCACTCATGTTAAGACTTTTCTAGTTGTCCCCACAACAAAGAAAGGTCTATAACATG